>NJEB01000043.1 GCA_002254975.1 Candidatus Hecatellales archaeon ex4484_218
CCTTAACAACCACATTCTAACAACCATAACTAAAAAGGGTCCTAGATGCCCATGCAGATCCTCAGCTGTTTTTATTGTTTTCATTAATTCTGAATTTATTTTAGGTTGAAACCTCAACTTCCCAACCGTTTAAGCTTCTCTTTTCCAGATATTTACAACTCTTGCAATTCTAACAGACCAAACATTTTCATCCCTTTCAAGATTTAATTGAATATTTTTTAGTTCATCTTCAGATCCAACCTCAAGCATAGCTAAAATATCATATGCACCATAAATTTCATAAACTTCCTTAACCCCACCATATTTTCTTAATTTTTCCATTGTTTCTTGGTCTGTTCCTGCTTTTACCGTTAAAAGAATAAAAGCAGTAATCATCCAGCAAACACCAAACATTTAGGTTGTTGAAGTATATTTTTCAATAACAACCATCGTTATGGAAGACCTAACCTTATCAAGCTTTCTAAGCTTAAGGTCAACAGTCTCCTTTATTTTTTCCAATGAATCAGCTTCAACTTTAACAAGAAAATCATAAACTCCATAAATACCATAAATTTCTTTTACATTCTCGAAACTTTTAAGTTTATCAAAGATTTCTTCCTCAGAACCTGGTTGTACATTTACCAATACAAATGCAATTGTCATTTTTAACAACTTACATTATTTTTGATATTAAAGCATAAACCAAAATTAAAATAAAAGTTTTATGGCTTCAAGGGTTAATTTAAAAAGCTAGTGTGGCGCTTTAATTTTTAGGTTTAAGGTGTCTTAAGATGCCTAAAAAAAGGTCTAAGATAAGTGCTGAAATTTTTGATGCTGTTTCAGCCCCAACTAGAATACAAACTTTAAGATTGCTTGCAACTAAAGGCCCCTTAACCTACAGTGAAATAATGGAAATGCTTAATTTTGAGCCTACAAAAGATGCTGGAAAATTTGTTTATCATCTTAAAAATCTTGTAAATGTTGGGCTTGTAAGTTTTGAAAAATCGATTAAAAAATATAAAATAACAGATTTAGGTTTGATGGTTGTTAATTTTTCTCAAGACTTAGAAGAATATTCGCTTAAAAAAACTGGGAAGATGTTTGTTAGAACCTCAAAATATACGATAGAAGAGTTTGACCGAAGCCGAATAACTTCTTCTTTGGTGGAGGAGGCTGGTTTATCTCCAGAATTAGCTGAAAAAGTTTCCTCTGAAGCAGAGGAAAGACTGATTAATCTTCCAGTAAAATATTTAACAGCACCCTTAATCAGAGAGTTTGTTAATGCTATTTTGATTGAAAGTGGCTTGGAGGATTATAGACATAAACTAACAAGACTTGGGATGCCTGTTCATGATGTTAAAAAAACTGTTGAAGAAATTTCTAAAAAATCTTTAAATGTTGAATTTATCCGTTTAGCTGCTGGAAAAAGAGTTATAACTGAATATATGTTGCTTACAAGCTTACCTAGAGAGGTTGCTGATGCTCATCTTTCAGGTCAAATCCACATTTGTGATCCAGGTTCATGGATTTTAACTCCAACAACTATTTACCATGATTTAAGAATTCTTCTTTCAGAATCCTATAAAAACTATCAACATGTTAATCCTTATCTTCCCTATCTAAACCCACCTAAAGATTTTTTTGATACCATTACACGAATAATTAATCTTATTAAAACTTTTCAAATAGAGATTTCAAAAGAACAGGTTTTAGATTATTTTAATGTTTTTTTGGCACCGTATCTTACAAAAAAACCTGCTGAAGAGATTAAAAGAATTTTAAGAAAATTTTTGGTGGAATTAAGCTTTGTTGGTCTTAAAGATTTTGGAGGAGTAACTTTAGGTGTAGAGGTTACTGTTCCCCCAAATCTTAAAGATGCTAAATTGGTAGGTGTTGAAAACCAAAAAGGAACTTATGGTGATTTTGAGGATGAAACCCAAAAAATTTTAGATTTTTTATTAGATGTGTTTTTGGAGCAAAGCCAAGAGAAGCCTTTGTTTAATCCACAAATTGTTTTAAAGTTTAGACCTGAATGTTTAACTGGAAAATATGATTGGCTTTTAGAAAAAGCCCATAAAATTGCATCTGAATATGGAACTCTATATTTGGCTAATTTAACTAAGGATTTTGAGGGTATTTCAAGTTACTCAACATCCGGTGAAAGGGTTGAGGTTGATTGGAGTGAAGACTGGGAAATAGATACCTTAAGAGTTGGATGTTTAAACAAGGTTTCTATTAATCTTCCAAGAATCGCGTATGAATCTAAAAGAGACGATGTAAAATTTTTTGGAAAGTTGGATAAGGTTTTAGAGATTGCATGTAAAGCTTTGGAGGTTAAAAAGAAAGAGATTGAAGACAGAGTTAAACAAGGATTGCTACCCAATCTTTCAACAAAAATTAAAAATGAACCATACCTTAGGTTGAAAAATTCTTTTGGAACAATAAGCATACTAGGGTTAAATGAGGCTATTAAAGCCCATTTAGGTTACGAGATTCATGAAGACCTTATGCCTCAACATTTTGCAATAAAACTTTTGGAATATTTAATTGGAAAAGTTAATTCTTTAATGGAAAAATCAGGTTTAAGGTTGAATGTTTCCAGTATTTCTGATGTTGATGCATCTCAAAGATTGGCTGAATATGACGTTGAAAGATTTGGATGGTCAGCTGTTCAAGTTCAAGGTGGAAAAGAAAACCCCTACTATAGTTTTATTACACCTTTTCCAGATATGCTTGAAGTATCTTTAGATGAAAAATTAAAATTGGAGGAAAAATTTCATCCGATGTTTAAAGGAGGACATTTTACCAAAATCCAACTTAAAGATGATGTTTCAAGTGAACAACTTTTAAAACAAACCAAAAAGATTTGCGAAGAATACAACATAGGCTTTTTTGCCTACACGTACACCCTTTCCTATTGTGGATTATGTCGGAAAACCTTCAAAGGATTCAAACAAAAGTGTCCTAGTTGCGGCTCAACAAATCTAGCTGTTTATGCAAGAGAATCATTAAAATATATTCCATTAAGTTGGTGGACCCATAAAGGACTTAAAACTTTAATTAAAAAAATTTAAATGTTGAGTTAGGTTAAAGAAATCTATAAAAAGATAGATTTGGATTAGTTTTAAGGTTTTAAAGAATTTCTCTTGGAGCTTTTAAAAGTCTTTCCTTCCAGTTTTCTGGTGGTTTTTCAGGTCTAATTGTGTAAACCCATAAAGGTGAAGGGGAAAATTCAAGGTTTGCAGGGGGGTTATCGGATAACCTAAATAAACTTCATGGGTTTTCTTTAAACCTTTTAAAACATCTTCAAGATTTTAGGTTGGAATACCCATTACAAGCTCATCATCTTGAAACAATGCAAAACTTCTTGCACCATAATATGGAACATCTAAATGAGGTTTGTTAAGAGTGTAGGTTGCTGCAATACCATCTCCACAAACACCACAATAAGCAGAAGAGCTAAAATAAAGTCTACCATCAAAATTTTTCTTCCAAATTATACCTAAAATAAGCCTCATCATTTGAGCAGAATTACCTACAACCAAAATAACATCAGGGTCTATTGGAGATTTTTCAAGCGGAGAAACCATAAAAGCTGAAAAATTTTTCAGCTTCAATTTTAAACTAAATAAAGCTTAACAAATTTTATTTAAAAAAGAAAAAACAATTTTGTTGAATTGCTCTGGTTTTTCAATCATAACCATATGACCAGCATCATCTATAATCTCAAGTTTTGAATTTTTTATTTTTTCATGAAGAAAAAAAGAATATTTGACAGGTGTTAAAATATCATCTTTCCCAACAACAATTAATGTTGGAATCCTAATTCTTGAAATCATGTTGTTAAAGTCAAAATTGTTACATGCAATAAAATCATTCAAACATATTTTAAGCGGACATTTTAAGCTTTCTTGAACAACCCTTTCAGCAAGTTTTTTGTCTGTTTTCTCCGAGAAAATCAGAGATTTTAAATCTGTTAAAATTGTTTTTTCAAAATTTTTTCTTAAGGATAACATGAATGAAGAGGGAATTTTTAATTTTACACCTGTACTTACAAGAACAAGACTTTTAACATGTTCCATATTTTTTAATGTAAAATCCATTGCAATAGCACCACCCATTGAATGGCCAACAACAAAAAATTTATCCAACCTTAAACCTGAAACAAATCCAGCGACATGATTAGAATAATCTTCTATCAAAACCTTTTTTCTAAGATTTTCAGATTTTCCATGTCCAGGTAAATCTAAGGTTATGACCTTAAATTTTTTAGCAAAAAACTTGATTTGTCTATTCCAAACTTCATGGTTTGCTGTTGCACCATGAATAAAAATTATAGGGTTACCTGAACCAAACTCCATGTAGAATGTTTTTAAGCCATTCACCATGAGAAAGGTCATATTTTGCCACCCTAATTTTGTTTTAGCTTAGCTTTTTAAATGTTCATAAATTTTTTTGGATAAATAGAATACATTTTTCTATACTTTTTTGTCAAAAAATTTAAATATAAATTCTGCAATATTCACCTTTGCAAACCCGACTTAACACTTACCAAAAAATAATTTTAACGGGGCTAAAATATGGTTACTCTTCAACATCTCCTTAACAAACCTTTAAAACTTTCACCTAATGCCTTAAGAGTTTTGGAGAAAAGATACTTAAAAAGAGATGAAAATGGAAGGGTTGTTGAAACTCCCCAAGAGATGTTTTTAAGGGTGGCTTCAAACGTAGCTTCAGCTGATAAGTTTTATGGTAAAAGTGATGGGGAGGTTGAAAAAACAGCTGAAGAATTTTATAATTTGATGACAGATTTAGATTTTCTTCCCAATTCACCTACACTTATGAATGCTGGCAGGGAGCTTCAACAACTTTCAGCATGTTTTGTTTTACCTGTTGAAGATTCAATTGAAAGTATTTTTGAAACAGTAAAACATACGGCTTTGATCCATAAGTCTGGTGGTGGAACTGGTTTTTCATTTTCAAGACTTAGACCTAAAGGTGATGTGGTAAAAACTACTAAGGGAATTTCTAGTGGACCTGTTTCATTTATGATGGTTTATGATGCTGCAACTGAAGCTATTAAACAAGGTGGAACTAGACGTGGAGCAAACATGGGAATTCTTAATGTTCGTCACCCAGATATTCTAGAATTTATAACTTGTAAAAAGGATGGAAACAGACTTAACAATTTTAATATTTCTGTTGCTGTTGATGATGCATTCATGGAAGCTGTAGAAAAAGAGTTAGATTATGAGTTGATAAACCCAAGAACAGGTAAACCTGTTAAAAAACTAAATGCAAGAAAAGTTTTTGATTTGATTACTGAAATGGCTCATTTAAATGGAGACCCAGGATTAATTTTTCTAGATAGGATTAATAGGGATAATCCTACACCTCATCTTGGAGATATTGAAAGTACTAATCCTTGTGGTGAACAACCACTTCTTCCCTATGAATCATGTAATTTAGGCTCCATTAACCTTTCAAACATGGTAGAGAATGGGAAAGTTAACTGGGAAAAACTTCGTAAAACTGTTAGATTGGCTGTTCATTTTTTAGATAATGTTATTGATGTTAACAGGTATCCTCTCCCCCAAATTGAACATATGACTAAGGGAAATAGAAAGATTGGTTTGGGTGTTATGGGTTGGGCTGATATGTTAATTAAACTTGGAATACCCTACGATTCTGAGGAAGCCTTAGAGGCTGCTGAAGCTGTTATGCATTTTATTCAGGAAGAATCAAAAATTGCATCTGAAATTTTAGCTGAGGAGAGAGGTGTTTTTCCCAATTATAAGGGGAGTATTTATGATGGGGTTAGAAAACTTAGAAATGCAACAACCACAACCATAGCTCCAACAGGAACCATCAGTATTATAGC
>NJEB01000044.1 GCA_002254975.1 Candidatus Hecatellales archaeon ex4484_218
TTTGTGTTGAAGCTGAACAATCTTGAACCCACATATCCACATTATATTTTGAAAGTTTTTTGTCAACACAAACAACAATAGCTAAAGCAGCATCATTTAACATTTTACCACTTGGATGAGCTTCAGCCAATTTTTTTAACAATTCACGGTTTTTAACAACTACAAAATGCCAAGGTTGTTCATTTCCAGCTGAAGGAGCATACATTGCAGCTTTAAGTAAAACCTCAACCTTATCATCTTCAATTTCCTTTTTTACATATCTTCTAACACTTCTTCGTTTAAAGATAGCCTCTAATGCATCCATCCAACAATCACCCGTTAAAGGTTAAGATTAACTTAAACCAAAAAAGACTTTTAAAAGTTTTTATAAACTTTTTCAGCTAAAACAACCAGAAGTTTTGGTTTGTAGAATTTCTATTTTTATGCTTTCCACCACTTAAAGATCAGATACTCTATTTTTTTGGTTTTAAGATCAGGGATAGCAACAACAAATCTTTTTCTTACAGTTGTTGCAAGTCTTCCAGCTCTAACAATTTCTGTTGCATCCATGGTTTCCTCGGGTTTTTTTACTTGAATAAGATAGGGTGCATGGTCTATTCCAGGTCCATGTTCATATACGGCAAAATCACATCCAAATTTAATTCCAGGTTGAACTATCAGATTATGTTCTCTAAGGTCCTTATAAACCATGTATTTTAACTGGAAATCTTCATAGGTTTCTTTAGCCTTTTTAATTAATTCTTTTTTTGTTAGTTTTTTTCCGTTTTTGTAGACTGTTAAAATTCCTTTTTCTTTAAGGTAAAGTCCTTCAAGCATATCTAAAAGTAGGGGAACATTAAATTCCGGTGTTTTAGGTTTGGGTATTCCTAAAGGTTTTCCATAGTATCCTAGCTTGTAAAGTTCGCTCCCATGTTTAGGATTCCAAACAATTAGCCTATTCTCAACCAAGTAAGCTTCAAATCTTGTTTTGGACATGGTTCCCTGAAAAATTTTAAGTTGTTAAAGCTAGGATTCTTGCAACATCACTAGCATTTTCGCAAACATCAGCTATTTCCTCTAAAAATCCAGCAATTTCCCTAAGTACTAAAACAATTGAAATCTTCATTCTACTAGATAAGATGGTAAAATCAACCTTTCTATAAATATTATCAACAATTTTTTCGGCAGATTCAACATGTTCAGCAGCCTCAAAAACTTTTGGACCCCCATAAACAAGAGCTAAAATAGTTTCCCTAAGCCTAATAACACAATCAAGTACAGCTTCAGCAAGATTGCCTATCTCCTTCATAATTTCACTTTTAACAACCCATCTTCTTTTAGTTAACTCCATCAACCGGTAAGATATTCCAGTACAATAGTCAGAAATAGTTTCAACTTCTGAGGAAAGACGGATAAAATCATCTCTACTTAAAAGTACAGCTCCAACTTCTGCAACCTCAACCATTAAAGCTTTCTTTTTTTGAGCTGCCTCCTCATTTAGCTTAACCACATTGTTATGGTGTTGAAAAACTTGTTGTTCATCTCCGGTTTGATAAGCTGAAATCATCAAACATACTTCACGTAGGGTATCCATTGTTTTTCTAACATGGTCTTGACATATTTCAAGAATTCTTCGTCTTAATTGTTCACTTGTTTCTTTGGGGAAGACCAAGTGTTTACGCCACCTTTTAAGGTTTGAAACTTGAAAACAAATAGATAAGCCTTCTTTAAAAAACTAGCGTTTAACTTTAATAACAACATAAAACATTAGTTTTCCTTGAAGATTTGAGGTGAAAAAACAAAATGAAAGTTTTCTTCCACGAATTTTCACTTTCGACAAGTAAAAGACTGGAAATTGTGGATATAACTGATAAAGTTGAGGAAGCTGTTTTAAAATCTGGAGTTAAAAATGGTTTATGTTTGATTCATGCAGCTCATGCAACTGCAGCTATTGTTGTAAATGAAAATGAGTTTGGACTTATTCAAGATATTCTTAAAAAAATTGAAGAAGAGTTCCCTATTGGGGCTGGCTATCAACATGATAGAATAGATGATAATGCTCATGCACATCTTATATCAACATTTTTAAGTTCATCAAAAATTTTTCCAGTAAAAGGTTCAAGAATTGTAAGGGGGACTTGGCAAAACATTTTCTTTGTTGAAGCTGATGGACCTAGAAGACGTAGGATTATTGTTGAAGTTTTAGGTGAATAAATTAACTAAAGTTTACCTAGGTCATCAAAACCAACATTTTCCTTAAAATATTTTTCCAAGGTCTTTGGTAAATTATCTATTTTTACACGAATCTGTTTCCAACTATCCCTATCTCTAATCGTTACAGTGTTATCTTCTAATGTTTGGTAGTCTATGGTTATGGCTAAAGGTGTTCCAACCTCATCCATTCTTGCATACCTCCTACCAATACTCCCAGACTCATCATATTCAACCGTGAATCCATGTTTAATTAAAAGCCTATAAACCTCCACAGCTTTTTCAGGTAAACCATCCTTAGTCATTAAAGGAAAAACAGCAACCTCGATGGGTGTAATATTTCTTGGAAGCCTTAAAACTATCCGGTTATCTTTTTCAGAGTAAGCATATTCTAAGGTTGCATAGGTAAGTCTATCTAAACCAAATGATGGTTCAACAACATTTGGAAGAAAACGTTTCCCTTTTTCTTCTACGTAAACTTCCTCAACCTCCACATGGTTTAAAGTTATCCTGTAAGTTTTACCATCACCCTTCAAATCATAGTGCCCATTCTTCTTCAATGAATTAACAAGCTCATTTTCAGGTGTTAGGTTTACCAGTCTCATTACACGTAAAGCTTCATCTCCAAAACTTTCTACAAAAGCTTTTTTGATGGGTTTAACCAAAAATTTTCTTATTTTTTTAGGTTCATTGTAGGGTATATAGACCCGTAAATCTTCACCACTATAAACCATATGCATTTTTAAATCATAGTTTGAACGCCAAGCATGACCTGAAACTTCAACAGCACCCCAACATGAAAGTTCAACAAGCTGGTCATAAGTTTGGGTTGAATAATGAGCTCTTTCAGTTGGAAGCTTTTCTTTAAAAAACTGTTTTTCAGCCGGGATGCCTAAAGATTCAACAAATTTTTTTGCTTTAACCATGAAATAAGCGTTCCACTCAGATTTTATGTAGCCTTCCTTTAAGGCTTCCTCAACAGTAACCTCAACAGGTTTATCTTTACCTTCAACCAAAAGTTTTTCCGGTAAAATTCTTAGTTTCTCATTTTTAACTTCAACTAATTTATCACATCTTGGATTTTCAGGGTCAAAGAAAAACTCCAATTCCATGATTGTTAATTCCCTAAGCCTGATGGGGCCTTGTCTGGGTGAAATTTCATTTCTGACACATCTGCCAACTTGAGCAACTCCGAATGGAAGCTTGTTTCTAGCAAGCTCATAAAGTCTTTTAAAATTAGAAAAAATTCCTTGAGCTGTTTCAGGTCTACCATATCCAATGTTTTCGCTGTATGGACCTATGGTTGTTTTAAACAATTCATTAAAAAATTTTGGTGGTTCAAGTTCACCTTTACATTCGGGACAATGTACATTATTTTCCTTAATTTTTTTGTCAAGTTCTTCTAAACTTAAACCTTCACCTGAAATTTTTGCTTGTTCTTCTAATAGGTGGTCTGCACGCCACTTTCTACCACATTTTTTACAGGTAGTTATAGGGTCTGTAAAATAGGTTGTATGACCAGAAGCCTCAAAAACTATGCTTGGTGCAAGAACAGGTGTATCAATAAGCATAAAACCTTCTTTTCTAACAAATTCATCAACCCATTTTTGTTCAATTTTTCTTTTAAGCAATGTTCCTAAAGGTCCATAATCGATAAATCCACTTTCACCACCATAAATTTCATAGGATTGCCAAAAAAATCCTCTTCTTTTTGCAAGTTCCATGATTTTTTGGCATTTTTCCATCTTAGCCAAAAGGTCCCACCAAGAAATTTCTTTTAAGTATCAGATTTACCCTTAATTAAACATTACTCACACATATTCCATTAGGTTTAAGGCTTAATTTATAAGCTTCAAAAATTATATGATGAAATGTTTTGAGGGCAGGTTTCTTGGAAAGCTTTATCTTTGAATTTTTAAAAGCTGTTGTTGCATTGTTTATCATAGTTGACCCACTGGGAAATGTACCTATTTTTATTGGTTTAACAGAAAAAATGAATCAAAAGGAAAGAAGAAAAACTTTTCAAACTGCGATCATCGTTTCTTTTGCACTTTTAATGGTTTTTGCCGTTGTTGGTCAACAACTTTTAGCCATTTTTGGAATATCCATTCAAAGTTTTATGATTGCTGGAGGAATCCTACTACTAGTTATAGCTGTTAAAATTCTTGTTTTTGGTGGATGGGAGGAAAAGGTTGTTTCACCTGAAAGTGTTGGAGCTGTACCTATTGCTTGTCCTTTACTTGCAGGTCCAGGTGCAATAACAACAACCATAGTAATCTTACAAACCTCCGGAATCATTGTTACAGTTTTGGCTGTTTTAGTTATTTCCTTAATAATTTGGGTTATCCTTTACTTTGTAGACCCGATTCATGATTTTTTGGGTAAAACAGGCTCTGCTGTTGTTGCAAGAGTTATGGCCATTTTTATTGCGGCAATAGCCATAGAATTTATTATTGAAGGATTAAAATTTCATGGAGTCATTTAAAAGGTTTAGGAAGATTTAACCTTGAAAACTTTTGAAGTTGTGGTTGTTGGGGGAGGGCCGATAGGTTGTAGAGTAGCCTATCTTACATCAAAAAACGGATGGAAAACTTTACTTGTTGAAGAGCATAAACAGGTTGGTAAACCTGTTCATTGTACAGGAAAAATCTATGTTAAAGCTTTTAAAGAATTCGAACTACCAAAAGAATCTATTGTTAATGAGGTAGAAGGTGCATATTTTTATTCTCCAAACAATTTTAGCTTTAAAATTTCAAAATCCAAAATTGATTCTTACATCGTTGATAGAGAAATTTTTGACCTTAAAATGGTTGAAAAAGCAGTAGATGCTGGAACCCATTTAATGATGGAGACAAAATGTTATGATTTAACTAAAAATGTTGATGGATACATTTTAAGGTCGAAATATAAAAACGAAAAAATCGAGTTAAAAGCTAAGATTGTTGTTGATGCTGAAGGTTGGAATCCTATTCTTTCCAAAAAACTTGGTTTATACGAAGAAACAACCTACCTAAAAGGTCTCCAATATGAAATGTTGGATGTAGATTTAAACAATGAAAAATTTGTTGAGGTTTATTTTGGAAAACAATTTTTCCCAGGATTTTTTGGCTGGATTGTTCCCGTAAGAGATGGAAAAGCAAGAGTTGGACTTTGTATAAACCCGAAATATACATCTAGTCCACCAAGCTATTATCTTAGGAAAGCTTTAAAAGACCATCCAATAATTTCAAGAAAAACTAGGAAAGCCAAAATAGTAAAAATTTTTGGGGGAATAATTCCTATTCATAGATTTCCAAGAAAAAGTTTTGTTGGAAGATTTATTTTGGTGGGGGATTCTGCTGGACATGTAAAATCAACAACAGGTGGAGGATTATACTTTGGTTTAAAAGCAGCAACTATAGCTGGAGAAGTAATTTGTGAATGTTTAGAAAAAAACATGAAGAATTTAGGTTTATATGAGAAAAAATGGAAAATTTGGGAAAAAGAACTTAAATTTACATCTTTTGCACGTAAAATTTTAGATGAATTTTCAGATAAGGAGTTGAATAAAGTTTTAAGATTGATTGGTGAAGATAAAAAATTTTTGTCAAAAATTGAGGATAAATGTTCATCCCAAAATCAATCTCAAGTTTTTAGGTTAAT
>NJEB01000045.1 GCA_002254975.1 Candidatus Hecatellales archaeon ex4484_218
TGAATAATAGCCCTATCACCCTCAATTTTAATTATTTCACCAACAAGCTTTTCCTCACCAACCTTAACAAGCTCATACATTTGACTTCCAGTCATGTTTTTTGCAATAACAGCAGGACCAGCAACTCTAACAATCCTTCCTTCAACCACCACTTTTACTCACCCTAACTGAAACCTAAATTCCAATTTTTGCTTATTTTTATCCGATGATACTAGAAAATTAAAAGTATTAAAGGTTTATTGTGGCAACTTCTGTAGTTAACTTCAATTTTTTAGAGTATTCCTAAATCATTAGCCGAAGATTTTCCTCATTTTTCAAACTTTTTATTCCTTTGTTAGTAAATTTTAAAACAATGAAACCTTAAAATTTTACAGTCTTAGATGGGAAGGTTTAATGTTGCAAGTTTTTATTTTTACAGTTTTGTTTTTTATTGTTTCCATGATTTTTTCCATGTTTGGTTTGGGTGGTGGATTAATCTATGTTCCGATGCTTGTTTTGGGTGACTATCCTGTTAAGGTTGCAAGTATTATCAGTTTGTTTGCAATAACTTTAGCTTCCTCTTCCGCTTTTATAACATTTTTTAGGAGTGGAAAATTTGATTGGAAACTTGCAGCAATCATAGACCCTCCAACAGATATTATGGCTTTTGTTGGAGGTTACTATGCAAACATCCTAGATGAACATATTTTAAATTTAATATTAGTTATAGTTATCTTAGTTGCAGGTTTATTGATAATTAAACAACCTAAGGGTAGGAGTATAAAACTTAAATGGGAAAAGTTTACTTGGAAAAGAACATTTAAAAACGAAATTTATCAGGTTAACATACCAATTGTTTGCTTTATGACTGGTTTAATAGGGTTTTTTGTTGGGATGGTTGGAGCTACGGGAGGAGTTTTCAAAATTCCAATAATGGTTTTGCTTTGTAATGTCCCTATGGATATTGCTGTTGGCACTTCATCTGGAATGGTTTTTTTAACAGCAATTTTTGGACTTACAGGACATTTAATGACGGCAAACAAAATTAATTGGTTGGTTATGATGTTGATTAGTGTAGCTTGTCTAGTTGGTGGAATGTTAGGTGCAAAAATTTCTTTAAAAGTAGACAGGAAAAAGTTAAGATTGTCTTATGGTTTTCTAATGTTTATGCTTGCAATTTTAACAATATTAAAACGTTTATTTTTACCAATTTAAACGTTTAAATGTTTAGTTCTATATCTTAATTTCAACACCAACTGTTCTTTTAACTAATGCTAATAAGGGAGAGACTCTTCCAGGTATGGGGCCTTCTTTTCCAGGTATAACAAGAATTGTTGGATAGATTCTTTTTGAAATTTCATCTATTGTTGACTTTATTTCATCAGCAATTTTCTCAGTTACAATCAAAATTACCACATCTTTGTTTTCAGCAATTTTCCATACAAGGTCTTCAGCTTCCTTTGCAGTTTTAACACCATAAGACATTTTTACACCTGAAGCTCTAAAAAATGTTGCAACATCCTCATCAGCAACTACAGCTATCTTAGCCAAATTTTTTCACCCTTCTAATTTGTATGTTTGTTTGTAATATTTTTAACTTTAAGGAAAATTTAAAGTATACGATGGATAAAATTTTTAGGTTAATTTTTTAGCTAAAACTGTTCTATTATTTCATTTTTTCCTAGGAGAGTTCCACAATAATAACATCTTAAAATTACTGGGTCTTCACTTTCAACCTGAAAAATTTGTTTTACAGGTTCTTTACTGTTGGTTATACATGATGGATTTGTACATTTAACAATGTTTTTAACAATTTTTGGAAGTTTAACTTTTTCCTTTTTTACAACATTAAAATTTCTAATAATGTTGATGGTTGCTTTAGGTGCTACAAGAGCTATTTCAGCCACCTCTTTAGGACTGATTTCTCTTCCCTCAATTTTTACTATATCTTTTTTTCCAAGTTTTCTACTAGGAACGTTCATTAATACGCTAACAATAAATCCTTCATGACCAGTAATTTTTAAAATTCTTAAAACAGCAAGAGCTGTTCCACCAGTTATATGGTCTATTACTGTTCCTTCCCTAATTTTTTCAACCCTAAGTTTTCTTCCAGTTTTCAAGATACCATCAAACATATTTATTCTTCAACCAAAATTTAAAATATGATGTAGTCTGGGGATGTTACCATAAATGTTTAAAAATAGAGATATAGTTTCAATCCGAGATTTTTCAAGAAAAGAAGTTGACCATTTACTTAAAACAGCTCAAAAAATTGAAAAAACACCTGAAAATAAACTTAAAATTCTTTCTGGTAAAATTATGGGAACCCTATTTTTTGAACCTAGTACAAGAACTAGGTTAAGTTTTGAGGTTGCTATGAAAAAGCTTGGAGGGGAAGTTGTTGGTTTTAGTGAACCTGCTTTAACCTCCATTGAAAAAGGTGAAACTTTAGCTGATACTGTTAGAGTTGTAGAAAACTATGTTGATGTGATTGTTCTAAGACATCCTTTGGAAGGTTCAGCAAGAATGGCTGCTGATTATGCTTCTGTCCCTATCATTAATGCTGGTTCTGGGGCTGAAGAACATCCAACTCAAGCATTTTTAGATTTGTATACAATTTTTAAGGAAAAAGGTCGAATTGACGGGTTAAACATTGGAATTCTTGGAGACCTTAGATATGGACGTACAGTTCATTCTTTAACCTATGCTCTTTCACTTTATGATGATATTATGCTTTATCTTATTTCTCCTCCCCAACTAAGAATGCGTAAAGAAGTTCTTGAAACTGTAAAAGAAAAAATTAGGTTTAAAGAAACCTCAAAAATTGAAGAAGTTTTACCTGAATTGGATGTTTTGTATGTTACAAGAATTCAAAAAGAAAGATTTCCAGACCCTGCAGAATATCAAAAAGTTAAAGGAGCCTATAAAATTACACTTTCAACCTTAGAAAAGGCTAAAAAAGATTTAATTCTTATGCATCCTCTTCCAAGGGTTGATGAAGTTGACCCTGAAGTTGACCAAACAAATCATGCAATTTATTTTAAGCAGGTAAGATATGGTGTAATAACACGAATGGCTTTACTAGCTCTAGTTTTAGGTGTTCTTTAAATTTTTTGTTTGTTTAACAGCTTCTTCAATTTCTTTCCATGTCATATTTTCCATCCAACAAAAAATCAAACTTTCTCCCCTTTTTATAGATGAATCATCTAAACAATTCATTCCTTCTACTTATATTCTAGTCTAACTTAAACTTGTTAATTGGGGTGTTGAAAATGAAAAATTTAAAATATTTTACGATACCAACAATCCTTGCTCTTTTGGCTGTCTTAGTTTTGCCAATTTTAACTTTAGGGGTTAGTTATGCAGATGTTGGCGATCAACATAGATTTGAAACTCTTGAAGCAACAGCTTTTACACGTATAAACAATGAAACAGTAGTTGTGCCTGCAAGTATAAGTTTAACTTTTGAAATTACTGACTATTTTAAACGTTTAACAACAACAAAGATGGTTGAAGGAACAATAACTATAGGTGAGGAAACCTACATGGTGGATGAAGGTTGGGCTGTAGCTGTAAATAGGCATCGTGGAGGGATTAAAGCTTTTGCTGAAGGTTGGACTAGTGATGGTGCTCATTTTGTTGTTCGTGCATGTGATATTGGAAAAATGGAGGATGGACGTATCAAAATGAGGTTTATATGTGGATTTAAGTATCCTATAAACGAAAATGAGTTTAGTTGGTACATAATCAACGGTACAGCAACCCGTTACAAACTTGAATTAGGATAAGCCAAAAATTATGGATATATTAAAAAATTAAAAAATTATCTTTTTTCTTTAACAACCGATAAAATATCTGCTTCCCTGATTACGGATATTCCTGTTAAGTTTCCTAAAACTTCTATTAAAAGAATTTTGTCAGGATTTTTTAGGTCAACTTTTCTATCTATTTCTTCAGCGGCAACCTTAACAATTTCCATTCTATCCATTTCACTATGTCTTTTTTCAACTGAAACCCTAAATTTTTCGTCTAAACCAATTAAACTTGAAAATTCTTTTGCAACCTGCCTAATCTCATCCAAACTTGTTTTTACAACTTTTTGAATCGGAATAATCTTCAAAACATAGCGAAATTCTTCCGGTCTTTCATTTAAAAGTTTTCTTAACTTTTCTACAGCCTCAAAAGGGTTAAGCTTAGTTTTAGCAACAACTAATCCTCTAATAGGTGTTGGGTCAACTAAAGCTTCAGAGTCACCTACCTCTCTAAGTAAATACCAAACTTCAGAACATGCATCTTTTTCTTCTCCTCTTCTGGTTGAAATTAAAAGATTAAAATCTTGAAGCATAAGACTTCCCCCCTTTCCATTTACAAAACCTGTTTTCCCAGTAAACTTGAAATTTCCTCCTTGGTTATGGGGCCTTCTCTCAAAATTTTAGGTTTTTTTGTTGATAGGTCAAGAACAGTTGAGCTTAAACCAATAGATGTTTTTCCTCCATCAAGAATTAAATCAACTTTACTACCTAATTGTTCTACAGCTTCATAAGCTGTAATTGGAGGTTTTTTTCCGCTAAGGTTTGCACTTGTTCCAACAAGAAAACCTCCACAAAGCTTAACAAGTTTTAAAGTAACTGGATGGTTAGGAACCCTAACTCCAATAAGCTTAGGGTCTCCACCCAAAAAACTTGGAGCAGAATTTTTACGTTTTAAAATAAGTGTAAGTGGTCCAGGCCAAAATTTTTTTGCAAGTTTTAACGCTTCATCCGTAAAGTACGAGATTTCCATAGCTTTTTTTAGATTTGAAACAAGAATAGGTAATGGTTTATTTGTTCGACCTTTAACCTTAAAAACTTTTTTAACAGCCTCTAAATTATACGGGTCACATCCAAGCCCATATACTGTTTCTGTTGGATAGATAATTAACCCTCCATTTTTAACTATTTTTGCAGCTGTTTTTATTTGGTGATTATCAGCAACCACAACCATGTTTACCATTTTTGTTATCATGAAAGCAAGGTTTAACCATTAAATTTAAATGTTAGCTTTTGCTTAGATTTTTTGTTTTAGCATGAAAAAGAAGATAAGGTTTAAGTAGGAGGAAAAATCTTCAAAAAACAAGTTAAAAATGTTGGGGGAAAACTTATGCTGAAAATTTTTAAGGCTGAAGAAGATTTTGGTGAAGAAGACTGGAGTGAAGAAGAAGATTGGACTGAAGAAGAGGAAGAATGGGGCGAAGAAGAAGAATGGATTGAAGAAGAAGAGGAATGGTAATTTTTTCCATCAACCTTAACCTTTAAAATTAAGCCCCAACAAATCTTATGGTGATTTTTTGGTTAGAGTAGCAGTTATAGATAAGGATAAATGTAAACCTAAAGATTGTGGTAAACAATGTTATAATTTTTGTCCAATGGTTAGAACAAAAATTTATGCAATTAAATTTGATGAGGAAGATAAAAAACCTAGAATAATTGAATCTCTTTGCACTGGTTGTGGAATATGTGTGAAAAAATGTCCTTTTCAAGCTTTAACCATCGTAAATCTACCTGAAGAATTAGAGGGTGAATGTAGCCACCGGTATGGTGAAAATGCTTTTAAACTTTACAGGCTTCCTATTCCTCTTCCATCTAAGGTTACAGGTTTGGTTGGAAAAAATGGAACAGGTAAAACAACAGCCTTAAAAATTCTTGCAGGTGAAATCAAACCTAATCTTGGAAAATTTGATGTTGAACCAAGCTGGGATGAAATTATTCGATATTTTAGAGGTTCACCACTTCAAGAATATTTTAACAAACTTAAAGATGGAAAAATAAAAGTTATCCATAAACCTCAATATGTGGATAGAATTCCTCAACTTAT
>NJEB01000046.1 GCA_002254975.1 Candidatus Hecatellales archaeon ex4484_218
TACGAACATCAGTATCCCTCAACCTAACCTCACCTTTCAATTACATGGAAGGAAATAAGCAGAAGTACAACTATTGCTCCAACATAAATTAAAAGTTGAAAAACAGCAGCATAATAGGCTGCTAACACAAAAAAGATAAAAGCCACAAGCAAACTCATAACAAGAAAACCAAAAATTGCACGTAAAATTTCCTTCGATTCAACAGCAAAAATTGCTGCGATTAAAGTTAAAACAATCAGTATAATTTCGTAAATCATGTTACAAACACCTAACGGTTAACCTCCAAAGCTTTGCTTAGCCATCTAGTCTATATTAGAAGTTTTTAGGGAAATATAAATTTTGGCAATGCTTGAAAATTGGAGGTGAAAAAAATTTATAGGATGAATTTTTTAGGATATAAGAAGAGGTTGATTTTAGCTTTGGACGCGGAAATATATAACGTGCTATGCCTCTTATTCTTCGTTATCTTGGTTGTGATAGTTCCAGTTGCTATGTGGATCATTGCTAAAGTTTTGTCGATTTCAAAACCAAGTCCAATCAAAAATGCAACTTATGAATGTGGACAAGTTTTTTTTGGTAAATCCCACTTAAGATTTACTATTCATTATTATCCTTACGCTATGATTTATGCTGTTTTTGGAGCATTAGCCATATTTTTACTGATAGTTGCACCCAGTCTTCTTAAATTAAGGATAGCAGTAGAGTATGGGTTCATAATTTTTTCTTTAGCTATTTTAGCTTTATTTGGTGCATTAATCTCCCTACAGCCAAGAGGAGAGTGAAAAAGTTGATGAGAAAGGTTGAAGAATGGAAAGAAGGTAGATGTAGACTTTTTCATTTTGAGATAGGGAAAATTCAAGATTGGAAACCTGTAAAAGACCTATTAAATTGGGCTCGTGCATGGTCTCTTTGGTCTGTTCATCTTTGTACTGGTTGTTGCAGCCCTGAACTTATGGCTGTTGCTTGTTCAAGGTTTGATGCTGAAAGATTTGGAACATTACCTTTCCCAACCCTAAGAGAATGTGACCTTCTATTTATTTTGGGGGTTGTATCGGAAAAAATGGCTAAAAGGGTAAAAATTACCTATGAGCAGATGCCTGAACCAAAATATGTTATAGCATTGGGAGATTGTGCAATCTCTGGAGGATTATGGTGGGATTCCCATAATGTTGTTCAGGGTGTTGACAAAATTATTCCTGTGGATGTTTACGTTCCAGGATGTCCACCCAGACCTGAAGCATGGATTCAAGGTATTAGACTACTACAAAAAAAGATTATGGAAGGGAGATAAAGTTTGATAAAAGTTGAGGAAGAAGTTGTTGAAACTTTAAAGCAAACTTTTACCGAGTATGTAGTTGAGGCAAAGGTACAACGTGAAAAAAGGGTTACGGTGGTTGTAAAAAGGGAAAGATTGGTTGAAATTGCACGTTTTTTAAGAGATAATCTTCAATTTGACCATATAGCATCTGTAAGTGGTGTTGATTACCCTGAAAAAAATGAGTTTATGGTTGTTTACCATGTTTGGTCTATCCCAAAAAAAGTTCTTGTAGCCTTAAAAACTTCTGTTCCAAGGGATAATCCTCATCTTTCCTCCCTTATTTCGGTTTGGGAAGGAGTAAACTATTTTGAACGTGAAACATGGGAAATGTTTGGTATAATTTTTGATGGTCATCCAAATCTTTCAAGATTTTTGCTTCCTGAAGATTGGGATAGAGGATTTCCGTTTAGAAAGGATTTTAAGTTAAGAACAAAACCTGAGTAGGGTGGTTTGTTTGAGTATTATGAGGGTTAGATGGGGTCCCCAACATCCTGTTAGTGGTCAATGGGCTTTTTGGTTGGATGTGGATGGAGATATTGTTGTAAACATGGAGCCTGATATAGGCTATACTCATCGTGGAATAGAGAAGGTTGCTGAAAACAGAACCTACATTCAAAATGTTCCTGTTGTTGAAAGAACAAGTGTTTTTGATGCTGGAAATATTGTTTTTGGATATGTTCAGGCTGTTGAGGAGCTTATGGGGATAGAAATTCCTGAAAGAGCAAAATACATCAGAACAATTGTTGGTGAAATGAGTAGAATTGTAAGTCATCTTTACGGGTTAGGTTTGTTGGCTATAGCTGTAGGTTTTGAAACCATGCTTATGTGGTTTATCAATGATAGAGAACTTTTTTTAGACTTATTTGAAATGTTAACTGGAGCTAGAATAACCTATTCATTCTTTATACCTGGTGGAGTTTTACATGACCTACCTCAAGGTTTTTATGATGAAGCTATGAGAAGGCTTGATTATTTTGAACGTAGGTTAAAAGATTATTGGAAAATGTTTTTCCTTAACAGAACTTTCATAACAAGAACTAGGGGTGTTGGTGTACTTAAACGTGAAGATGCTATTAGGTTGGGTGTTGTAGGCCCAAATTTAAGGGCTTCAGGTGTTGAGGCAGATGTAAGAAAAGATGAGCCATATGCAGCCTACGACCAAATAGATTTTATAATTCCAACTGAAAAGGAAGGGGATGCTTATGCTAGGGGAGGAGTTAGATTTCATGAGTTGGAGCAAAGTGTTTCAATTATTAGGCAAGCTCTCAAAAAAATTCCTGATGGAAAGATTAGAGTTAAAGTTCCTATTACACCTACTCCACCAAAAGGTGAAGCTTATAGTAGAGTTGAAACTGCTAGAGGTGAAATTGGATATTACATCATAAGTGATGGAAGTAATAGACCTTACAGGGTTAAAATAAGTGCTCCCTCATTTAGAAATCTTTTAGCAATGCCTTTTCTTTCAAGAAATGTTCCTATGGCTGATATTCCAACCATTTATTTAAGTTTAGACCTTATTCCCTTAGATGTGGATAGGTAAAGGGGTGTTTAAAAATTGAATATAGAAACAATAATTGAGTCTTTGGTTGCCTTATTTATTAATAGACCTTTTATAGAAATGCTTATCAAAGTTTTGATTTTTCCAGGTTTAATGTTTCCTCTTCTTTTTGTTGTTTTTGCTGTTTGGTTTGAAAGAAAACTTTTGGCTAAAGTTCATCTTAGGATAGGTCCACTTCATGTTGGACCTGGACCTTTAGGAGGGATTTTCCAGCTTATAGCTGATGCTTTAAAGCTTTTACAAAAGGAAATAATTGTCCCCTATAATGCACATAAAATTCTTTATAACATACTTCCTTTAGCTATGCCTATGATTTCATTAGCAGCTATGGCTTTTATCCCAGTAGCACCTTTCCCGTCTGTTGGACCTGTTGATTATTTAGTGGTTTTTTACACACCCTACAATATTCTTGTGGTTTTAGCTTTGTTTGCTATACATCCATTTTTGGTTATAGGTGTTGGTTGGGCTTCTGGAAGCAAATACACGACAATGGGAGCCTTAAGAGCAGCTTATCAACTACTTGCATATGAAGTTCCCGTAATGCTTTCAGCTGCATGTGTTGTTATGGTTACAGGTTCTTTTGACCTTATTAAAATTGTTGAAAGTCAAGCTAATATATGGTATATTCTACTTTTACCCATAGCATTTTTAGTCTTTTTTGTTTCAATGATGGCTGAGCTTGGTAGACGTCCATTTGATATTCCTCATGCTGAACAGGAAATAGTTTATGGTTGGGCTACAGAGTTTACTGGTGTTCATTATGTTTGTGTTATGTTTGCTGAGTATGTTAATCTTTGTGTTGCCTCATGTTTGGTTACACTTCTATTTTTAGGTGGATGGTTAGGACCGGTTTTACCACCTGCAGCTTGGTTCCTCATAAAGTTTGGGATAGTTGTTGTGTTTTTCCTGATGGGTAGAGGAGTTTATCCAAGGCTTAGAATAGACCAACTATTAAACGCTGGATGGAGAATTTTGATACCTTTAGCTTTAATCCAAATATTTATTATTCTTGTTCTTGCAAAATTTGCACCTTGGATTTTACCTGTAACATTTGTAGGAGGTTAAAATAATGGTTTTCTCTTGGATCGTATCCATATTAAGACCACTTGGAATGGCTTTTAGACATATTTTTAAGTATAGGTTTACGGTTAAATATCCCTACTATGTGCTTGAAACATCTGAAAGATATAGAGGAAGACCCGTACTTGACCTAGCAAAATGTGTTGGATGTGGAGTTTGCGCCACTATTTGTCCAAATAAAGCAATAACTATGGTTAATGTTGAAGACAGAAGATATCCTCAATTTGATGCTGGAAGATGCTGTTTTTGTGGTTTTTGTGCCTACTTCTGTTTAACATCAGCCTTAAAAATGAATGGAGGCTACGAATTATCTGAATATGATAAAAGTAATCTTATCTATCCACCTGAAAAACTGGTAAAAGTTCCACCTCCACCACCGGAAAGAAAAAAAGTTGTAAAGTTGAAAAAATTAAGTCTAAGTACAGGTGTAACTCACGGCTAATTTTTAAAATAAACTTTCACATTTAAGAACTTTTGAAACACCTTTAACACCAACAATTTTTAGGATAAAATCAAACAGTTTATCTGAACCCATAAAAATATCTGCAACCTTACGGAAGGTTACACTTCTACCTAAAATTTTTCCTATTTCTTGTTTTAAAAGATTTGAATAAACGTTTAAATCTAAATTACCTTTAACATGTTCAGCTATTAGTTCACCTGCAATACATCCTGAAATCATAGCTGTTGGAATTCCACTTCCATTTACTGCTAAAACAAGACCTGCAGCATCTCCAACCAATACTACATTGTTTTTATGGGTTTCACTAACAATTCCTCCAACAGGTACAAGTTTGGCTGTAAAGTTTAAAGTTTTAGCTTTTGAAAGTCTTTTTGAGGCTATTGGATGTTTTTTTATAAAATGGTTAAGATATTCTACAACTGAAATTTTATGTGCTACTTTAAAATGGTTTAGCCTAATACCTAAACCAACATTTGCAGTATCATCGCCTTTAGGGATAATCCAAGCATATCCTTTCGGAGCATAATTGTTACCTGAAAACATTTCAACAACATCTTTCTCCACATCCACGCCAGTTAAAACTTTTTGGACAGCAAAAGCAACATCACTTAAACCATATCCGGTTTTTAAACCATACCATTCAGCAATTTTAGATGGAAAACCATCAGCCCCAACCACAATTCCAGCTTTGACAACTCCACTAAACTGAGAACCTTCAACCAAAACTAAGCTAAACTTACCCCTATCTTTAATAGATTTAACCAAACTGGAAGTGTAAAGATAAACATTTCTTTTTAGGGTTTCCTCAACTATCCATTGTTCAAGAAGATTTCTTTTTAAGACTAAACCATCAAATTTAAACTCAAAACATTTGTTGCTTGGTGAATAAAACCTTATCCATTTCGTTTTGTTTGAAACTACTTTCTCCGGAATTAAAGAATAAATTTTTTCAATATATTTTGAGTTTGGAAGCATTTTTTTTAGGCTTTCTTGGGTAGGTATAAATTCACCACATCTAACAGGAGAACCAACAATCTTCTTTTTTTCAACCATTAAAACATCAATATTTTGAGATGATAAAAAAAATCCTGTTGTAGCTCCTCCAACACCAACACCAACAACCAAAACATCAAATTCAGACTTCAAAAGGTGCCCTCCGCATGTTAAAGCTTGTTTAATAGTTATATAGGAAAGTCTAGTATACTTATTTAACCCTTGAAAACATCAAACTAAAAACCTACGACAAAGTCGAAAAATGGGGGATAGTTGACCTGTCTTTAACCGATTTTGAAAAAGAGGTGAAAACTTATCTTACCCAAATAGAAAAAACTTTGATGGAAGAATTAAACAGATATAAAGATCATACAGAATCTCTTATTCATGATGACATCATAGATAAGGAAACTTTTAGAAGGGGAAAAACACCTTTTCATGTTAGGTATGGGGAGCCAGCAGCAATTTTAAGTTCAGATTTTACTCTTGCAGCTGTTTTAGATATTCTTACAAGACATTACGAAAATAAGCAAATACTTAGGGAAATAGTTTATTCAACCCTTAAAATGTGTGAAGGAGAAATGATGGATGTAAGAATTCGATCTCAAGGAAACACCTTAAATTGGGAAACCTATCTTAATCTTGTTGATAAAAAAACGGCTTCTCTATTTTTTACAGCAGCTAGAATTGGTGCAATTATTGGTGGTGGAAAAGATTTTGAAATTAAAGCTCTTTCAAGTTTTGGTCGATTTTTAGGTATCTCCTATCAAATTAAGGATGACTTGTTAGATTTTGAAAAAGGTGAAAAAGCTTTAGAGTTTTTAGAAACCTTAACAGGTAAATCTGTAGATGAAAAATTTTTGATTAAACTTAAAAAGTTTGTTGAAGATTATTCTAGGATGGCTATTGAATCTTTAAAACCTTTAAAAGAAAGTAAAGCAAAAAAACATTTATGTAATTTAGCTAGGTTTTCAGTGTTGAGGAAGTTTTAAACAAAAGTTCTTCAACCTTTTCAACAACTTTTAAACCTTTAACCTCACGAGGAAGTTGAGGTAAGGTCGCTAACATAGATTCTCCACAAATATTTTTTAGGATCTCTATGTAGTTTTTTTGCATGGTTGCACGTTCCATATGAAAATCACATGTACATACATCTGGAGTGATTATGTAGTTTACTATAATTTTGCTAACCTTCATGTTGAAGGTTTGAAGTTCCTTAAGAACTCTTTCAGTTTGTTTTACACCTAAAGCTTCAGCAATAGTTACAATTATTGTATGAGTTTTCTCATCCCTAAGCATATTAAAAACTTTTTGAGCTAGTTTTTCCCATTCAGATATAACCTCTAAAGGGTCTCTTCTTTTAGATTTACCCTTAGTTAAAATTTCAATTGCTTTTCGAACCCTCATATAAAGTTTTGCTGCTTCACCAAGATGTCTGTAAAATTTATCTTGAAGCTTCAGTAAGGAAAGAGTACCACCTGCTGGAGCTGTATCCCAAACTATCACATCATAATTACCACTTTCATAAAGGTCTAAAACATAGC
>NJEB01000047.1 GCA_002254975.1 Candidatus Hecatellales archaeon ex4484_218
AAAATAATTGACCTACAAAGACCTCTTACCGCAACTCTAATGAAATTTTCCTCCTCCGTTATCGTAAAAGATTTCATGTTTAATTTCTCCCTTGTTTAATAGTAGAAATTAACCTGTTCTCTATATGTCAAAATTCAAATCATTTAAAAATAAACCTAACGGTTAAAAAGAAATAAATCTAAAATTAAAAATCTACAATCTTTACTTTAACCGTTTTAATAAATGTTGGATTTGGTTTATATAGAAAACCCCATTTAACAAGTTTTTCTAAAGCTTTTTCAAATTCATCTTGGGAGATTTTATTGTTTTTTAAGATTGTTTGAAGTTTTTCTAGACTAATTCCGCAAGGCCCCTCTAACAATTCAACAACACTCAATACTTTTCTAAAAATTTCTGGTTTAAGGTTTTCAGTTTCAACTAAAATTTTATTTTGTAAAATCTTTCTTAGCCTTTGTTTTTCTTTTTCTAGGCTTTCTTTAACTTTAACATCCAATATTTTTAAGCCTTTCCTATTAACCTTAATAATTCCTTGAAATTCTAAGCTTCTTAAAGAATCAAAAAACAACCTTTCATTTGTAAAACCGTAACTCAAAATTTTATTATTAAACATTTTTAAAATTTCCTCAACATTTTTCTTTTCTTCATCTATCAAACATGTAAGTAAAATTATTTCACATATAGAAAGATTTTCAGCTATTTCTTCGATAATTTGGAGATATTCATACAAAGTTAACACCAATAAATTTCCAGAATAGTTGTCTTATTTAACATGAGAGAATAGTGAAACTAACCATGATTTAACGTAAAAATCGATGAATACTTTTGTTTTTGATTTTTAATTTTGAAAAAATTTTTTACATAAACATGAAATTTTTAGCTTTATATCTTTTAGTTTTTCACAAAATTTAAACAGTAAAAGTAAAAGAAGGGAATTGAAAAATTCATCAAGTGTATTTTCTATGAATTCGGTTAAGAAGCTAGCTAGAGTTTTAAGGTCTATTTCAGACATAGAGGTTAGATATAATAATAAATGTTGGAAATGTGGGTCTAAATTGGTTTATAGGTCTCAAAAACTTTATTGTGAAAAATGTAGAAAGGTTAGAAAATTTTTGTGGAAAAATCCAGCAAAAATTTTTGATGAAATGGAAAATTTTTAGGTTTAAACTTTTATAGTTGTCTTTAAACTTTGTATTTTGGTGGTTTTGATGAGTTGGTGGGATGAATGGTTTAAACGTTGGAGGTCGCCTTTCTTTAAAGTTTTTGATGAATTTATGCGTGAATTTGAAAAAGAAATGGAAAGGATGTTTAAAGAGTTTAACAAAGATTTTGAACAATTTTTTAAGGAACGAAAACCTTTAATTTGGGGTTGGTCTGTAAGTTTAGGTCCGGATGGTAAACCAACATTTAGACAATTTGGAAACTTTAAGATGGGTTTAAAACCTGAAGCAAAAATTGAAAGAGAACCATTAGTTGATGTTTTTGTGGAAAATGAGCATGTTAAAGTTTTAGCAGAACTTCCAGGTGTGGAAAAAGAAGATATAAAATTGAATGCTACATCTAAAACACTTATAATATCTGTGGATACACCTCAAAGAAAATATTATAAAGAAGTTGAGCTTCCAGAAGAGGTTGAACCTAAAACAGCAAAAGCAGTTTATAAAAATGGAGTTTTAGAGGTCACATTTAAAAGGATAGGGTTTAAACCTAAGGGTGAACCCATAAAAATCGAATAAAAAATAGGAACAAGTTTTAGGTTAAGTTTTAAGTAGATCTCTAGACCTCCATTATTAACTTTTAAAATTTAAAAAATCTTACATATTAAACGGTAATATTTTTGGGTTGATTTATGAATCTTGAGGAATTTGTTAAAAAGCTTGGTTTAACTATAAATCCAAAACTGCATGTTGTTGTTTTAACTGGTGCCGGAATTTCTGCTGAAAGTGGTGTTCCGATTTTTAGAGGTAAAGGTTCGATGTGGGAAAATCCTGAAGCAAGAAAACTTGCAAGTAAAGCTGGCCCTCCATGGAATACAAGGGAAACATGGGAATTTTATGAGTGGAGAAGAAAACTTGTAAGTAAATGTAAACCTAATGCAGCTCATTATACTCTTGTTGAAATGGAAAAATATTTTGAAGATTTTTGTTTGATAACTCAAAATGTTGATGGTTTACATGGTAAAGCTGGAAGTAAAAATGTTTTAGAACTTCATGGAAACATGTGGAAAGGTCGTTGTGTAAGATGTGGAAAAATTGTTAGTTTACCGGAAACTCCCTTAAAAAATATACCACCGTATTGTGAATGTGGAACAGCTTTACGTCCACATGTTGTTCAGTTTGGTGAACCAATAGACCCAAATGTTTTAACCGCAGCTTTAACCGCATGTAGTCGTGCTGAACTATTTTTTGTTGTTGGGACTTCTGGTGTAGTTTCACCAGCAGCTCAAATGCCTTTAATAGCTCTTCAACATGGTGCAAAAGTTGTGGAAATAAACCCTAATCCAACAGTTTTAACCCCCTATATGACAATTTCAATTAGAGGAAAAGCAGCTGAAGTTTTACCTCAACTATGGAAAACATTTTTATTATTTTCCCAAAAACAAGAAGTAAAATTTTAATGGAGAATTATTTTTAATTTTGCAAACTTTTACATGGAAAGTTTTCTTTACCTTAAAGTAGTTCTACATATTTTTTGTTAAAGCTTTAAAAGAGTAACATAAATTTTTGATTGTTGAGGTTGAATGTTTAGCTGAGGAAACTGTTAAAAAAAGAAGATGAATACAGTTTTGTTGTGGTAATGTTAAATGTGTAGAAGTTAAGAAAAACTGTTACAATAAAGATTTTCATGGTTAAGGATATATAGTTTGTTTAAATGTTGGTTAAGGTTCAACCAAAAGGTTTTTCCCAAAGTTCAAGTCTAGACCTTTTTAGTTCGCTTCTTTTTCTTCCAAGATATCTGTAAACTGTTTTATGTTGACTTCCGGCTACAAGTTTTTCGATTGCTTCTTTAGCTATTTCAAGTTCTTCTAATTTACCTATTAAGGCTACGGTATGCCCATAAATTGAAACATCAACATTGGTTGTTTCCTCGATTATTCTTCGTGTTTTACCTTTTTTACCGATAAGTCTCCCTTTAATCCTTTGAAGGTCTTTTTTTGACCTACCAGCAGCATCTCTTAAATCAATAATATGAAGAATTACATCATCATCCATCAATTTAAAAGCTTTTTCAGGTGAAAAACCTCTACCAATAGCTAAAACAATATTTTGAGCCTTAAAAATGGTTGTTGGGTCTTCTATTTGTTCAGAACCAATAATGGTAACTTCTCCTGTTTCACTGTCAATTTCAAGTTTAACCTTACACATGGACTCTATTTTCTTTTTTATACTTCCTGAACGTCCAATTAAAACACCAACTCTTTCAGCTGGAATTCTAACTCTAAAACTTTGACTCATTTTCAACTATCCACCCATAGATTTCATTTTCAGGTTTAGTTTTTACTCCAAGCTTTTTAAAAAACCGGTTTAGGTTTAATATATCCCTTTTAAGTAATTGGTCAGCCATAGGGTGGCTTAATAAAACAGCTTGAGACATATCAAAAATTACTGGTTCATCATCCAAAACCATAATATTGTATTCACTTAGGTCTCCATGAACAAGTTCTCCATCTCTATAAAGAGTTTTAATGTAATCTAAAAGTTTTCTATAAATTTTTTGTGGATTGGAGGGTTCAACATCCTTTAAAAGTGGAGCTGGTATTCCTTCTTTACCGATAAACTCCATTACAAGCACATTATTTTCTACAGCATATGGTTTAGGAACTCTAACTCCAATTTCCCATGCTTTTTTAAGATTTCTAAATTCTTTTACAGCCCAAGCATAAATTAAGGACCTAGTATCTCTTTTAACATGGCTAAATCTAATGTCTCCTTCAATATAGGGAAGCATACCCCTACGAAATTCAGCTGAAACTGTTAAATAGATTTTAACAGCTAACTCTTCACCATTGGGTGTTATTCCTCTATAAATTTTAGCTTCTTTCCCACTTTTTACAACACCAAAAAGATGTTCAATAACGCCCTTATTCATCAAACGGTACAAGGTCATAAGGGTAGGCTTATCAAAAACCTCCTCTAAAACTTCTCCTTCCTCCAACTTAACAAATTTTTTCCCGATATAGCTGTAAAGCTCAGTATCTTTTCTAAAATCTTTAATTTTTTTAGGAGACATTAACTTTATCAACCAACCTTTGAATATGGACCTTTAACACCAGTTAATTTTTCAAATTTTTTTCTTAATCTTGTCTTATTTTTAGTTAAATGGTAAATTTCTTCTTCAAGCTTGGTTGGGTCTTTAACCTTTCCACTAATTAAAGCTTTTTTAATTGTTTTTGTACCACATTTGATCCTACTTCTTATACCTTTAAGCCTCTTATAGGTTATTCTGATTTCTTCTTTTTTCAAGCTTAAATTTTCCCCTTAACTCTTACCTAGAAAAATGCTTCAACAAATATAAAGGATAATCTTTATAGTTGTACTCTTCAAAATATAAACTTATTTTCCACCTAAAACATCTAAATCTTCAACAAATTTCTTTTCTTTACCCTTCAAAACCACACCTGATGCAGCAACCGAATGTCCATCACCAAAACCACCATTTTTTTCACATGCTTCAGGTAAAATTTTTGAAAGTGGAGGTTTTTTTCCTTCACCTATCATTTGACCAAGCAATTTTGGTGTTCTAGCTGAAATTTTTACATAGTTTTTGGTTAAGGAACCATATCCAGGTATGGTTGGTTGCATATTCATAATTCCAACTAAATATTTTTTTGGGTTAACAATTTTTTGGAAGCTTAGATAAGAACAGAAGCTTCCAATAACTTTTGTTCCCATTCCACTAAAATTATCGTAGGCATGAAACCATTGAACATTTTTAAGCTGAATTAATCCTTCCTTCCTAATTTTTTCTAACATTTTTTGGTTTGCAATTCTACGTTTTTCCTCAAGTTTTCCAATAAATTTTTCTATAGTTGGGTTTAATCCTTCTAAGCAAACCTTTATACCTTTTTCAGGGCCTCCCTCATAGTAACCAACAGAACCTAAAACTGAAAGCATTGTTGAAATTCTTTTATAGGATAAAGGTTTACCTAAAACAGAAATTTTGTAGTCTTCACCAAATCTAGATTTTGAAGTTTCAACCAAACCTTTTTCTAAAGCATCTTTTAAGGCTTCCTTATTCAACCCTGAAATTGGTCCAGGAATTTCAGCTGAACCAATAATTGAAAGATAAGCTAAATCCATGTTTTGTTTGTTTAATATTTTAGCAAAAAAGTAGGTAACAGTTGCACCTGAAGCTTCCTTTTCACCACTAATCCCAAAAATTTCAGGATTTAAATTGTAAACCATAGGGTCCTTAGACTGAGTAAAATCATGATGGTCTAAAATTAAAGTTAAATTTTTTGACTTATTTTTTTCTGAAATTTTTTCAGCATGAGCTGAACCAATATCAGTATAAATAAAGATTTTTCCCTCATCAGAATGAAGTTTTTCGATAATTTCCGGAAAAAGTTTTTCAAGACAGATTGTTTTAACTGTAAAATTTTCTCTTTCTAAAGCTTTTTTTACTATTGCTGATGAACATAAACCATCAGCATCATCATGATGAATAATTAAGGTTTCCTTAATC
>NJEB01000048.1 GCA_002254975.1 Candidatus Hecatellales archaeon ex4484_218
TTTACGTATTTTTACTTTACGTTTGTAAACGTTACATTATGTCTTTTAAAAGTTTTTTAACAACCTCAACAACAATTCTTGCATCAACTTTCCCCCTAACCTCACCCATAACAACCTTCATAAGATGGTTGAAAGCCCTATCCGGGTTTTGTTTAATGTAGTTAATGTTTTCTTCAATTTTTCTTTTAACTATTCCTTCAACTTCTTGGCTTGTTAAGGTTTGTAAGCCAAGTTTGGTTAAGGCTTCCTCAGCCCTACCACCAGTTTTAATCATCCATTCTATGATGGCTGGGAAGGATTCTTTTGCTGTTTTACCTTCATCAATAAGCTTAAAAACATCATAAATTTGTTCATCTGAAAGATTTTCAACAACCACACCCTTCCTCTCCAGACTTTTTAATGTTTCTGTTAGGGCTGTAGCAACAAAACTTGGAGAAATTTTTGTTTCAACAACAATTTTTTTGAACAAACCTAAATATTCTGAATCTAACAATTGTTCAGCAAGTTTTCTATTTATCTTAAAATCTTTCATTAAACTTTCAATTTGTTGGTCTACAGTTGGAGGTAAGGTTTTCCTAATTAAATTTAACCATTCAGATGAAACAGGAATTGGAGGTACATCTGTTTCAGGGTAAAGTCTTGCTGCTCCAGGTCTAGGCCTCATATATTTTGTTGTACCATCAGGTTTAGCCATCCTAGTTTCTTCAGGAACACCTTTTAAAGCTTCTTTAACCCTTTCTACCACAGCCTTTAAAGCATTTTCTGCTTTTTTAGGTTGGTCGGCAATCAGAACAGCAACATCCAAATCTGAAAGTTTAAGTTTTAACCTTAAATTTTCAACCTCTTTTTGGCTTATACCATAAGCTGGAAGCTCGTCAGTATGGAAAATTCCTCCAACTCCACCATAAAAAACAGCTCTATCAGATAATTCTGTTCCAAATCTTAGTTTTGGCTCAAGTTCAACTTTTAAAAGTCCTGCAATTTTTGGAAGTTTAACAGCTAAAACTATTCCACCTTTATCCAATGCACGTTTAACAACTCCACTTTTTGTTTCTTTAAAAATTTCTGTTACATCAAAAAATTCTTCTTTTAATTCTTCCTCAACCAAACCACGTTTTCCTAATTCTTTTTTTATCTCTAAAAGTTTAAGTTGTCTTTGAACCTCATATTCAACAACTTTTGATATTAAACCTAACTCTTGAACACCTTTAACCTCTATTAAGGCTCCATCCTTAATTGAAATGTTTAAATCCTGCCTAATTGAACCTATTCCTCTTTTAACTTTTCCTGTTCCTTTAAGGATTCTTCCAATAGCTAAAGCAACTTTTTCAGCTTCTTCAGGTGTTGAAATTACTGGTGCTGTTGCAACCTCTATTAAAGGTATCCCTAACCTATCCAACCTATAAACAGTTTTTTTCTCATCCTCACCCATTTTTCTTGCAGCATCTTCCTCAAGACAGATGGTTTGAATAGGGATAGTTTTCCCATTAACCTCTAAAAACCCACCCAAAGCAATTATACATGTTCTTTGAAAACCGCAGGTGTTTGAACCATCTATTACTATTTTTCTCATAACATGAATTTCATCAACAGGTTTTGAATTAAACAAACATGCAACCTGTAATGCTACTTCCACAGCTTCAAGGTTAAGATTGTGGGGTGGTTCTTCATCACTTTCAACCAAACAAGAAGTTTCTTTGCTAGTTTCATATACTATAATTTTACCTTTTTGAAATTCAAAAAGTGCTGCTGGGTCAAATTGGCCAAGTTCAGATTGGGTTGGACGTAAACGTCTAACAAAAACTGTTTCAGGTTTGCCTGTAAAAAGCTTTGTTGGACAGTTACAAAAAAGCTTATGTTTGGTATCCAGTTGCCTATGAATTTCAAGCCCAACCTTTAAACCTATCTCCCTAAAATTAACCATTGAACACACCAGTCTAAGCCTATCTAACATAAAAATTTTCGATTATCTTTATAAACCCCTACGCAAAAACGAAAATTAAAAACAATAAACAACAACCTAACAGAACCTCAAAAAAACTATTTGTAGTTATTTTTGGATTCTATAAACATTGTATCACTTTTTCATAAGTAATTCTCACACAATTTAAGTTTAGTACTTTAAAAAAGTTGGTCCCCCTTTATACCATAGGTAAACCCTATCCTTAAATGTATAACAATATGGAAACTCACAATTACAAATCGAGCCAACATAAGGAACACCAAAAGTATACACGCCATGAAATAAGATTGTATTTTTCCTCCCATTCCCTCATCAATTCAGTAATTTCATTAGCTGAAATCGGATACCGAATTTTCTCCTTAATAAATTCTGAAACAACCTTATACCTTTTCCATTCATCCGGAATTTGAGAATGAAAACCTCCAAAGTTTAAGTTAAAGCCTTAAAAGAATTAAATTTTTGCTTTAACATTATCAACTGCTAGCATCCCAAAAAATGAAGAAAAGCTGGGTTTTCACTTGTTAAATCTGTATAGGTTTAATTTAGGTTTATAATGTTAATGTTTAGTCATAAAATTTTGTAGTAAGGTTTATCTATTCTAGGCTAAATATGGTTTATATCAAAAATTTGATGACAGCTGAAAAATAGGGGAATGATTAGGTTTTGGCTATGTATAAATATTTGAGGGAACTTTGGAAGATTCCAAGTAAAACAGGTTTAGCTGAATTAATCCGTCAAAGGGTTATCAAATGGAGAAAAGGCCCAACCATTGTTAGAGTTGAAAAACCTTTAAGGTTGGATAGGGCTAGAGCATTAGGTTATAAGGCAAAACAAGGTTTTGTTGTTGTTAGAGTAAGAATTAGAAGAGGAGGTTTAAGAAAAAGAAGACCTAAAGCTGGTAGAAGACAAAAAAGAATGGGTGTTTTAAAATATACTCCTGCAAAAAGTTTACAGCAAATCGCTGAAGAAAGAGTTGCAAAAAAATATCCTAACCTTAAAGTTTTAGGTAGCTATTGGATTTGGGAGGATGGAAAATATAAATGGTTTGAGGCTATTCTTGTGGACCCTCACCATCCAGCAATAAAAAATGATGAAAAAATGATTAAAATGATTGGTGGAAAACATTTAAAAGCATACCTAAAAGGAAAACTTTAACCATTAAAATTAAAAAATTTTAAAATAAATAATTGGGTTTTTGGGTTTTGGTTTAATCTGACGGCTTAAAATATTTTATATCGTTAATTGAACCTTTTCTTTCAGCTTTATCCTTAAAAACTGCTTCAACAACCATCCCTATACAAACCTTTTCAGGTTCAACCTCACCTAATCTATGGATTAATCCTCCATAAACACCATCAAATTTTATTACAGCAAAAATTATTGGTTTATCAAGTGGGGAGCCATCAACATCAAGATAAGTTACTGTGTATGCATAAACACGTCCTTTTAAACCAACATCAACCCATTCATCAATGTAATCAAAACATTTTTCACAGTAAATTCTAGGTGGAAGATAAATATATCCACATTTACTACATTTTGTTCCCATTATCCTACCGTTTTCCTTAATTTCTCTGAAAAATCTTTCACCAGCAACACCAACAGTATAAACATATTCCGGTGGAATAACATCTGTCCAATGTTTTATTGCTTCAGGATTAGAAATTTTATCTAAAGACATGGATTAATTCCCTCCCTAAACTGGCTTAAAATATTTTATGTCTGTTATGGAGCCTATACGTTCTTCCGGAGGTTTCCATACAGCCTTAACTTTCATCCCAAACTTTACATCTTCAGGTTTAACTTCACCTAAGTAATGAAGAAAACCAGCAAAAAATCTGGGTAGTTTAGCTGGAACATCAAGCTGAATTACAGCTATCGGCATAGGTTCTTTAAGTCTTGTAACTCCATCTGTGGCTAAATGGGTAATTGCGTAGGTGTTTATGGTTCCAGTATCCTTTACATAAACCCATTCATCAGTAGGTTTCCAACACCATTCACAATACATTCTTGGAGGTATAAGTATTCTTCCACATTTTTTACAAACCCTGCCAATAATTTTTCCATTTTTAAGCTCAGTAAGAAATCTACCAACAGCAACACCAGCACTCCAAGAATATTTTAGATTACATGGCCAAACAGTAGTTAAAACCTTTTTACCTTTAATATCCTCCTCCTTTAATCCTACACCCGGATACTTAGAAATTTTAACACTCATTTATTTCAGCCTCCTAAACTTTCATAATTAAAACACTACTACCCTGCATTAATTCACCCCACGCATGAGCCAAACCAACAGTAGCATCCTTCTTAACCTGACGTTTCCCAGCTTCTTTTCTAAGCTGCCAAAAGATTTCGCAAACCTTCATTCCACCACCAGCAGCAATAGGATTTCCAACACCCATCAAACCTCCAGATGGGTTTACAGGCATATCCCCATCTCTTTGAGTTACACCCTCCCTAGTTAATTTTGGTGCTTCACCTTTACCACAAAGTCTTAACCCTTCCATATGATGAAGTTCCTTATAATCAAATGGGTCGTAAATTTCAAAAACATCGATCTCCTTTCTTGGGTTATGAATATGAGCCATACTGTAGGCTTGTTGACCAGCATAATAGGCATAATATGGGAAATATAGGTCTCTATTCATCCAGTAGGTTGTGTCTTCACATCTACCGACACCAATGACCCAAACAGGAGTATCAGTAATTTTTTTAGCAACATCTTCTGAAGCAAAAATTACTGCAGAAGCCCCATCTGATGGAGGACTTATATCTAAACGTTGAACAGGCCAACACATAACCGGAGAATTTAAAACATCCTCTACAGTAATTTTTGCTGGAAGTTGAGCACATGGATGGTCTAGTGCATTAGCTTTGTTTTTTACAGCAACAAGAGCAATATCTTCTTTTTTGATGTTATGTTTATGCATATAACGGTTCATTTCTAAAGCAAAAATCCAAACCAAGTTTACACCTAAAGGTCTTTCAATTATTCTGTCAAAGATTGTCCAAAAAGCATATTGTGGATGGGGATGACATGGAGACATTTTTTCCCATGAAACAGATATACATACATCAGCTAAACCTGAAGCAACAATGCTCCAAGCATTTATTTGTTGAGAAACACCTGTTGTTCCACCTGTAAAATTTCTTAGATAAGGTTTTAAAGCTCCACCAGCCTCAGTAATTACGTTTTCACCTTTCATATGGATTCCATCAAAGAGGTCAGGGGCACTTCCCCCAACAACAGCATCAACATCTTTTATGGTTAATCCAGCTGAATCTAAAGCCATCTTAACAGCATGAAAAACCATTTCTTTAGTTGTTTCCTGTAAACGTCTCCGATAAAGAGTCATACCTGCACCAACAACAGCAACCCTTCTTTTAATTGGAAAATGCATCAACTTTTTCACCTCCCCAAAATTGTTACAGCACCACTTGTTGTAGGAATACCTCTCCAAGCTTGAGCTAAACCAACCTCAGCTTTTGAAACCTGAAATTTACCAGCCTCAT
>NJEB01000049.1 GCA_002254975.1 Candidatus Hecatellales archaeon ex4484_218
GCTGTTCCTTTTAACTCTGGTGGTGCAAGGTCTGAAATAAAAGCTCTTTGAGTTCCATCAACTAAAGCATAGGTTAACCCATAAAGAAGAAAAAGTAGAATAAATATGGGTGTTGAAGATGCTAAGGTAAAACCTAAACATACCAAACAAAAAAGTAGGTATCCGGTTAAAAGAACTTTTTTTCTTCCTAATTTATCTGAAAGAATTCCGCATGGAATAGAGAAAAAAGTGTAAGCCAAATTGAAAAAAACGTATAAGAGGATGGGTATAGCAAAAACCATAGCTCCAACATACAATTCAGAAAAAAACTCGTAAGCTCTTAAAACAAAAAACATATAGGTAAAATTACCTAAAGCAAAAACTGTCATAATAAGAATAAGCAATCTAAGTTTTTTGGGTAAGGCTTTAAGACTTATTTGTAAAACCAGTTTTTTATTAGGTTCTTTTACCAAGTCTTTTACTGGTAAGATTATTGGTAGAGCAAAAAAAGCGATAATGGCTGAGACTAAAAGAATAATTCTAAAATCTAAACCTAAAAACAAGAATAAGATTAAGGCTAAAATAGACCCTAAAACAGCTCCACCAGAATCCATTGCTCGATGAATACCAAAAGCTAAACCTCTAATCTTAGCTTCCGCAGAATCAGCAATTAAAGCATCTCTTGGAGCTGTTCTTAAACCTTTCCCAACCCTTTCTAAAGGTCTAAGAATTAAAACATGCTGCCAAACAACTGATAAGGGAAGAAAAAGTTTTGAGATTGCTGAGGTTAAATATCCTAAAAAAACAAAGGGTTTTCTTTTTCCATGTTTATCTGACCAATAACCTGAAAAAACCTGTAAAATGCTGGAAACAGAATCTCCTAATCCACCAATTAAACCAACAACAAAAGCAGTTCCACCTAAAGCAACAATAAACATTGGTAGAATAGGCATCATCATTTCACTACTAACATCAGTTAGAAAACTAACAATTCCAAGTAAAACAATGTTAATATTTAACCTATTCAATTTAACCACCAAAATTGTAGGGAGGCTTAAAAACACCATCCTTTGTAATTATTGCAGTAACATATTCGTGGGGTGTTATGTCAAAAGCCGGATAAAAAACCTCAATATTTTTAGGTGCAATTCTTTTACCATTAAATATTAAAACTTCCTCTGGACTACGAATCTCAATTTTTATTTCATCACCAGTTTTTGTTTTAGGGTCAATGGTCCCTGAAACATAAAAAGGAATCTTATGTTTTTTAGCTGCTAAAGCAATTAGGTAGGTTCCAACCTTGTTTGCAACATCACCATTTGCGGCTATACGGTCAGCACCAACCAAAACCTTATCTATCATACCTTTTTGCATACAATATCCAACAGCATTATCAGTAATTAAAACAGCATCAAAACCAAATTTTTTAAGTTCCCATAGGGTTAATCTTGCACCCTGTAAATAGGGTCTAGTCTCAGTTACAAAAACCTTAATTTTTTTACCTTTCTCCCTACATTTCCTAAAAACTGAAAGTGTAACTCCACCATAACCAGCAGCAGCTAAAGCACCAGCATTACAATGGGTTAACACTTTATCTCCACCCTCAAAAAGTTTTGAACCATTCTCCCCAACCTTAATCTCCATTTCAACAGTTTTTTTAAACAACCAGTTAGCTGCTTGCTGAACATCTTCAGCAACATTACTACTTTTTTCAGCAATTCTTAAAATAAAATCGATAGCTTGAGAAAGAGCAGCAGCTGTAGGTCGAGTATTTTTTAGGATTTCAGCATCCTTTTTAAGGATTTTAAGGTTTCCCTTACTGTTTATAGCTGAAAGAGCTAATCCATAAACAGCAGCCAACATAATGGCTCCTCCACCTCTAACCTTCATTGTTTTAATTGCTTTAGCAACCTCTCCACAATTTTTTAATTTTAAATATTTTTCAGTTTCAGGTAGTTTTGTTTGGTCAAGCAGTAAAACTTCTTTACCAGTAAAGATTACAGGTTTTAAAAGTTTAAGGTCATCAAACTTATCATGAAAACTCAAGCTGTAAAACCCACCTAACCTTTTAACTAAAGTATAGATTGGTTAAAGGTAGACTTTAAAACTAATGTTAACTTAAAATTTTTGTTGAAGAAAAATTGGGAAAAAAATTTTGTTTAGTTTTGGTTCTAGTCTTAGTTTTTTCCCTTATTTTCCCCTTAAACCAAACTTTTTCCGTAGAGGATGGTCTAAAGGAAAAAATTAGTTTAGTTATGGATAGGGTTGAAGAAATTCGTGAACTAAAATTTATCCATGAAATTCCAATTAAAAATATTTCACGTGAAGAATTAAAAAATTATCTTGCCAAAGATAATATTACTCAGGAAGAATGGGAATTAACCCAGCAAGAATATGAAGCATTATATATTTTAAGGGAAAACCAAAATGCAAAAAATTTAACCCAAACTTTTTATTCCCAGTCTATTTTGGGTTTTTATGATTATGATAAAGATGAAATTGTTGTTGTGGAACCAAACCTTATGGATGATTTAACTCTTGCCCACGAATTAAATCATGCTCTTATAGACCAACATTTTCCTAAAGCTTTCCAGTTTCCTGAAAACTTAACAGATGACTATTTTGCCCATTCAGCCTTAGTTGAAGGTGATGCTATGTATACTCAAAATGAATATTATCGAAGATGTTTAACAGGAATCTACAAAAATTGTTACTGGTTTAGTAGAGGAGGTTCTAGTAATCCTAACATTCCTGAAAGTTTTGTTTTAATCCATGTTTTCCCCTACATTGAAGGTGAAAATTTTGTTGAATATCTTTATAGAATGGGTGGATGGGAAGCTGTAAATCAAGCTTACAAAAATCCTCCAAAAAGTACTGAACAAATAATTCATCCGGAAAAATATGGTGTAGATAACCCAACAAACATTACCATCAAAAATAAATGTATCAATGGTTGGAAGATTTTAGGTGAAGATAAACTTGGTGAGTTTGCAATTTTTGTTATGTTTTGGAATTGGGGTTTAGCTAAATTTTCCTACAAGTATGGAAGAATAAGTTATTCTTCAACTTTATCTGATGGCTGGGATGGAGATTGGATGGTTGTATACAAAAAAACTCCGGGAAAGTATGGATATATTTGGAGGATTGTTTGGGATAGTAAAGAGGATGCTGAGGATTTTGTTGAAGGATATATTGAAATGCTTAAACTTATGGGTGCAGTTAAACATGAAGAAAATACTTGGAAGATTGATGAAGATGATTATGTAAAGATTTTTGTTAAGGAAAAATCTGTAACAATTTTAAATGCTCCAACACCTCAGGAAATGGAAGAAATCTACTATTTACCTAAACCAATAACCTTAAAAATTCAACCTCAAGACATCTACAATGAACCATTGGTAAAAGCAAAAGTAAATAAGACATTTTTATGGGTTATTAAAGCCTCCAATGATGCTATTAGAAACAAAAATATTCTATGTATAATCCAAATAAAAAATGAAAATGGAACAGTTATAAACTTAAAAAGCTTAAAAAATACTGTTCCAAGTAATGGAGAAAAAATTTTTCAGGTTGAATGGACACCTAAAAAACCAGGAACCTATAAAGTTGAAGTTTATGCATGGTTAAGCTGGGAAAAACCTAAACCTCTCTCAGATTTTGTGGAAACATGGATTAAAGTTACAAACTAATTTAAATACATTTTACGCTTTAAAATTTAAACGAAGTATCATGAAGCCACTAGGAGGATACATGGGTAAAATTTTAAGAATAAACCTTTCAACTCAAACTGTTAAGGAGGAAAACCTAGATAAAAAAACAGCTTACAATTTTTTGGGTGGAAGAGGATACGCAGCAAAAATTTTGTATGATGAGCTTAAACCAAAAATTGATGCATTAAGTGAGGAAAATAAGTTAATTTTTATGACAGGTCCTTTAACAGGAACAGGTTTACCAGGTTCTGGAAGAATTTCCATAAGTTCAAAATCACCTTTAACAGGAACAATCTTTGATTCTTCTATGGGAGGTTCATTTGGGGTATATTTAAAAAAATCAGGTTATGATGGAATAATTGTTGAAGGAAAAGCCTCAAAGCCAACCTATCTACTAATGGAAGAAAATCAGGTTTCTTTTGAGGATGCCTCCAATCTTTGGGGTAAAACAACTATTCAAACAGAGGATTGGTTAAAAAAACAACATAAAAATTGTGGGGTAGCATGTATAGGTCCTGCTGGAGAAAATAGGGTGTATTTAGCAAGTATAACATCTGATGGAAGATTTGCTGGTAGAGGTGGACTTGGAGCAATTATGGGTTCAAAAAATCTTAAAGCTTTGGTTGTAACAGGTAGAAAAGAATTAACTATTGTTGATAGAGAAACCTATGAGGTTTTACTGAAAAAAATTAGGTTTACAATAGAAAATGACCCAATAACGGGTAAGGATGGAAGTTTAGCTAGATTTGGGACAGCAAGTATTGTTCATAGAATTAGAAGTGCTGGAATACTTCCCTTAAACAATTTTTCAGAAGAAACTTTAAGTTTTGAGGAAGCTGATAAGTTTTCTGGAGAAACAATTAGAGAAAAATTTTTTGTTGGAAGAAAAGGTTGCTATTTATGTCCAACAGCATGTGGTAGAAGAATAAAGGTAAACGGTAAAATTGTTAAAGGACCAGAATATGAAAGCATTATTATGCTTGGACCAAATGTAGGATTTTATGATTATGAGAAGGAGATTGTGCCTTTAGCTAAACTTTGTGATGAGTTTGGAATGGATACAATATCTATAGGGAACATTTTAGGTTATGCAAAAGCTACTGGTCAAATTTCCAATTTTGAAGATGCTGTTAGACTTGTTAAGGAAATAGCATTTGGTAAATCTATTTTTTCTAAGGGAGTAAAACGTGCATCAGAAAAATTTGGGGTTGAGGCAGTTCATGTTAAAGGTTTGGAGCTTCCAGCCTATAATCCTAAGGGTGCTAAAGGAATAGCTTTAGCTTATGCAACCTCTAATAGAGGAGGATGTCATCTTAGAGCTTATACTATTGCACCTGAAATTTTAAGCGACCCAGAATATGTTGACCCAGCAGAAGAAAAAAATAAAGCTGAACTTGTAAAAAGAATGCAGGACAGCTACGCCATCTATGATAGTGCAATAATATGTAAATACCATAGTTTAGCTTTATTTACAACCTTAAAATTTGAGTTAGATGACCTTGCAAAAATTTTGAGTGCGGTAACCGGATTTAAGTTTACAAATGAAATTCTTCATCAAATAGGAGAAAGAATTTACACTGTTGAAAGAATGTTTAATGTTAGGGAAGGATTTACCAGTAAAGATGATAACTTACCTAAAAAATTTAACTTAAACCTAGGAAAACTTTTAGCAGCCTACTACAGGAAAAGAGGATGGAAAAAAGGTATTCCAGCAACAGTACCAGCTTTAATTGAACCTGTCTATATGGAAAAAGGTGAAATTACAGTTACTCCCA
>NJEB01000050.1 GCA_002254975.1 Candidatus Hecatellales archaeon ex4484_218
AGTTTTTCTTTTTCCAGTCCTTTTTCAGGAATACCTAAAATGTTTCCATCATAAACATAAACAATGTTTAAGGCTGCAGGACCAAGAAGTTTTACATCTTTATCAGCTTCATAAACATAAACTTTAACTTTTTTCCCTAAAACTTCCCCATCATATGCAAGAAATTCACATGGACCTTTTTCTTCAGCATGTTTTAAAGCTGTTTGAACAATTGCTTCATAGATTTTCCATCCTTCAACAGTTTCAGGTTTTTCCGCAATCTCAACCATTTTTGCTATTTCTTCATCTGTATATTCTAAAACCTCATAAAATTGGGGATAGGATATTTTTCTAACATCAGTTTCACCTTTTAAAACCATAGCTATTCTTTCAATACCAAAACCAACATTAAAAACAGGATAAGCTATCCCATAGTTTGCCAAAGCTACAGGTGAATATAAACCTTGGTCTCCAACCTCAACCCATTCATTATTAGCTTTAACAAAAACTTCCATTTCTGTTTGAGGAGCATAATATTTACTTGTAGCTTTTTTAACTAAAAATTTAACATCCTTAAACCCTAATTTTGAAAGAATAGTTTTGGTTAATTCAACCCCATCTTCAAGACTAATTTCCTCAGCCATAACCACAACTGAAGCAACCAAAGATTCATAAAGATGTAAAGGGTCAAGACGTTGTTCTCTTCTATACTTTGGACCTATTGAAAAAAATTTAATTGGAAGCTCCCTCTTATCCTGAACAGCTGATAAAACAGGAAACCATAAAGCAGTCATATGAGACCTTAAAATAAGCCTAGAAGGAACTGGTTGAAGCTTCAAAAAATCTGGGAAAAGACTAAGAAGTTGGGTTGCTTTATCTTCTCTTAAACCAAGCTTAACAACCAATTCCTCAACAAGATTATCTCCTTCAATTTTTCCTTCCTTATAAGCTCTAAAAACCTCCCTTAACTTTTCTAGTTGAACATCTCCAAAATCAGGGATGACCTTCTTAATTTCCAAAATCTTTTTTTTGCTTATTCCAATATCTGGTCTTGGAAGTCCCGCCAGATAAAAACATCTATCCAAAATTATGGGTGCTTCTGGACCGTACTGTCTATAAACTTCTTTATCTTCTAAAATGCTTGGATTAAGAATTTCCTCAAAACCTAAAGAAAGTAAAATTTCTCTAAATTTTAGGCTTAAGTCGATTACAGGATGAGTTTTACCCTCACCCCTACCCCATTCAACAAACCTACCTTTAATCTTTAAAAGTTTAACAGTTTCAAGCCAAGCTTCCTCAAAATTTTTTTCCATTTGTTCCTTAATTTTTTTAATTGGAAGTTTAGGCATAAACAAACCTCAACCTATTTTCCAAGTTTAGGTAAACTTTTTTCTGCAAATTTTAAATAATCCTCTAAACGTTTTCTTCTTTTCTCCAAAACTATATCACTTCGAGTAAGCTCTATAAGATGTCTAGCAACATCACATTTTCTTCTAAGTCCCGGTAAAACTGAAAATGCATGTTCATTAAGAAACATTAATTCACTGTAGATAGATTCCATAAGTTTAAAACATTTTTCAGCTTTTTTAAGCTTACCATTTTTCATAGCTTCAACAGCTTTACGTCTTAATTCTCCAACCACATCAGCTAAACCTAAAACATAAGCCCCAACAGAAACACCTAAGTCTTCCGGTGAAGGGTAATTTTCATTTTTTTCTAAAGCCAAAAAAATAGATGCTTCAGCATATTCTTGACATGCATTAAACAATGCACCACTAGTTTGAAGTTCAGGTGTTAAACCTAAAAATTCAACAGTAGATTTTAAAAGTTTTTTAACATTTGTCAAACGTTTTTCAGCTTTTTTAAGCTTGTTTTGATGGATTAAAAGAATTGCTTCTTTTGATTGTTGGGTAATTTTTCTGGAGTTTAGAAGCATTTTTTCCCTTAAAACATTTTTTCTTTTTAATTCTTTCCGGATTCTTCTAAGAATATTGGTTAAACTCAACAGTTTTCCCAACCTATTAAAATGTCATTGTTTTCCTATCCTTAATGGTTTATCCTTTTTACTGAGTAAAACAACTCTACTATCTCTAGCCTCATCCAAAATTTTGTAACCTGTAAGATTACTTAATTCTTTGGAGAAAACCTTAATTTCTTCATGGGTTGGCATGTTTTCATAAGCCAATCTTTTTCTTGAAAAACCAACATACATGTAAGATTTAGCTTCAACGTAGGTTGGTTCAGCATTCAAAATAATTTTAGCATAATCTTCAACCTTAACCATATTCAAATTTTTGACTAAAGTAAGCCTAACAACAGTTGGACAACTAAAACTTTTAAGCATACTTAAAGATTCTAAAACATTTTTCCAAGCATTAGCTATTTGAGGTCTACATGTTTGAGCAAAAACTTTTTCGTTGGGTGCATGAAGCGAAATATAAAGTTGACTAGGTTCATGGCTAAGATTACTTAAAGCTTTAGGGTTAGTTCCATTAGTAACAAGAAAAGTTGTAAAACCTTTCCGGTGAAATTCAGCTATAAGGTCTCCAATTAAAGGATAAAGTGTAGGTTCTCCAGTTAGGCTTATAGCAGCATGGTTTGGATTTAAAGCTTCCGAATATTTTTTAGTATCAATTTCTTTATGTGCCTTATAACCACTTAAAATTCTTCTTTGAGCCTTAACAGACTCCTCAACAATAAATTCTGGGTTATCCGGTTCCGGAAAAGAAACTTCATCAAATTTTAAACCTAAATCTTCAGGTTGAACTCTCCAACAAAAAAGACAACGTAAAGTGCAGTAAAAAGCTGAAGGGGTCATTTGAAGGCAGCGATGAGACTGAATACCATAAAATTTCTGTTTATAACAAACTTTCTCCCTAACAAGACTTTGATGAAGCCAACTACATTTTTTAACAGCTGAATGGCTACCAACCAACTGATATTTTTCACGTTTAAACCTTGAAATAAGTATATCTTTAACTGAAACCTGCAACCCAATCAACCTAAACCCTAAAAGTAAAAGCAAAAAATTAAAGATTACGGAAAACCTCGATAGATAAAACCGAAATTAGTTTTCTAGGAATATAAATGCAAGATTAAATATGCTTTAAAACAAGAAGGAAGGATAAGCTTGAAGAGGTTGTTTTTGGTTCTTTTTAGCCAGTTAGACCTAGAAACCTATGAAAAAGCAACAAAAAATCTTTAACCTTTAACAGTTAAAAAAATGTAATATGCATTCTAAATTCTTTCTTTGGTGGAAATTTAGCCTTGAAAACAAGCTTAGTAACCTTCTATTCTGAGGGTAAAAAAATTTATGGAAACCTCCATCTTCCAAACATCAAAAATCCTCCTTGTGTTATTGCCCTACATGGTTTAGAAAGTAGTAAGGATTCTGGTAAATGGCCTATTTTTGCCTTAAAACTTTGTGAAGCTGGTTTTGCATGTTTAAGGTTTAGTTTTAGGGGTTGTGGGGAGGGGGAGGAGAAAAGTGAAGGTGATTTTGAGGATACTTCTTTAACAGGTAGGATAAAAGATTATGAGGAAGCCTTAAACTTCCTTAGGGATACAGGCTTAGTTGATATGGGTAGGTTGGGGGTTGTAGGTTCAAGTTTTGGTGGTATGGTTGTTATTGCATCTGAAAAAAGGGTTAAAGCAACAGTTGTTCTTTCAACCCCATGCATAATCTACAAACCCGTAAACCTTCAACCAAAAATTGAAGAAAACTATTGGGTGCTTCCATCAGGTAGAAGACTTAAAAAAGACTTTTTTGAAGACCTAAAAAAATATGATTTGCTTAAAGCCGTAAAAAATGTTTCCCCAATCCTTATAATCCATGGAAGCATGGATGAGCTTGTTCCTGTTGAACATGCACACCTGCTTTACAGGAGTGCAAAAGAACCTAAAAAACTTGAGATAGTAGAGGGGGGAGACCACACATTTTCAAACCCTAAAAATTTAGATAGGGTGATAAGTTTAACCATAGAATGGTTTAAAAAATATTTGTAGATTAAACTGAATAGTTTGGAGCCTAAATTTGTTGAAGAATTTTTGTTTAAGCCTAAATCCAACATTTTATACATCATAATCCTTCTTAAACTTTTGCAAGCATTAGCAGTCCGATAAAAATAAGGACGGTTCCTAGAATTCCTTGAAGGTCTGGTTTTAGTTTAAAAAGCCAGATGCTTATGGTTGTTGCAACAATTATGCTTGCAGAACTAACAGCCCTAACATAGCCTGGATTTGGGGAAAGCTGATAGGCTTTAAAAACTGTCAAATTTGCAACTAATCCAACTAAAGCTGAAACCACCAGTAAAAGCATTACACTTTTGCTTGGAAACGCAAACTTTTTTGAGGATAAAAGGTAGGGGAGAAGAAAGCAAAGATAAAAGATGAAAAGATAGGCAAGGGTTACAGATGGGGGAAGCTCCTCCATAATAACTTTCCAGAAGCTAAAACAGCTTGTTTATGTTTGCAGACATTCATTTACAGCTTTAAATTCTAAAAACATCAACATCCTAAAATATGATACCTTAGCAATTGAAGACAAAGGATTTAAAGCAGCACCAGTTCCACCTTACCTTCCAATTAAAATGTCAAAAGAAACTCTTGGACTTATAGGGTTTGGCAAACTTTAACCTTAGGGGTGTTCTACGAATGTTTTGAATGTATAAGAATTTGTCCTTAGGTGAAAAAATCAATAAAAACCTTAAATTTTAACATTAAATAACATTTTCCTCTATTTTTGAACGTTTAATCATGGTTAAACTTGGTTTTTCCTTTTTCTTAGATGAATATTCATCCAAGTATTCTTTAAAATCAAAAATTTTTATTGGAACTGCAAAATGGATTTTTGGTTGAGATACTAGTAAAGCTTCACCTACATCCAACATTTTTAATTCCGTGTCGGAATATTCAAGATAAGGTGTATTTTCTGAAAGATATTTTCGGTCCTCTTTTAAAGTTGTTTTCAAAATTATTTTTGTCCATAATTCTGCAAAAACATCTTTGTTTATTCCTGAAGGTCTAGGTGTAACTGCATTTAATCCAACCCTATATTTTCTATAGGTTAAAGCTATATCTGAAAAAACAGTATTTTTTTCTGAAAGAAATTTATGAGCTTCCTCCAAAGTTATAAGAAGGTAAGGTAATCTTTTCCAAGCATCAAAATTTTTACGCCAAAGTTCACGGTAATATTCAACAACCTTTTTTGCAACCCAGCAAACAACCTGTTTTTGGGTTTCCTCTCTTAAACCTGAAATATCAACTAAAACAGTTTTTCCAGAAGCTAAATTTTCAATAACAGAATAGGTAAAATCATATTCAACATCAACAAAAATTTTTTCGTTTAAACTTGAAATTTTTCTAAGAAAAGCTTCAACAACACCTTTTTGTTTTGTTGGAGCTAAATTTGTAACACCTTCAACATCCTCAACCTTATACGTGTTAACAACTTTAGTTATCCAATCTG
>NJEB01000051.1 GCA_002254975.1 Candidatus Hecatellales archaeon ex4484_218
CTTTAAAAAAGGTTGAGGCTGTAGGTAAGGATTTTAAACTTTGGCCTGGTAGATGTGGGAAAGGTCAAATTGCTTTTGTTTGTGATGGTGGACCATCTATACGTGTAGGTGAAATACAGATTGGAGGAAGAAGATAGTCTAAGTCTAATTGAAACTGGAGAAAAAATTGTTAGGTCAGCTTTAAAGCTTGGTGTGGATGAAGTTGAAGTTTACTTGGTTAAAGGTTGGAGTTTACATGTTGAAATTGAACGAAATCAACTGGTTAGAAATGTGAAATCTATTGATGAAGGTTTTGGGATTAGAATTGTTTCTAACCGTTCAACAGGGTTTGCTTACACAAATTTGGCAAGCAAAGAAAACATTGAGAAAACAGTTTTAAAAGCTTACCATGCATCTAAAACTGGAAAACCAAATGAACAATGGAAAGGATTTCCTAAACCAGCTAAATTACCTGAAACAAAAAATACTTACGACAAAAAAATAGCTGAAATTTTGTTGGAGGAAGTTGTAGATTCAGCTCAAATAATGCTTGAATCAGCTCAAAAGGTTGACGAAAAAGTTTTTGTTGTTGATGGGTCGGTTAGTGTTGGTGAGATTGTAAAAGCTGTGGTAAACTCTCAGGGAGTAAGTTTTCAGGATGAAGGTACAGGTATAGGATGTTTTTTAAGTACAGTCGCAAAAGATGTTGAAACAACACCAGTATGTTTTGAGTCTGAACATGAAAGGATTTATAAAATAGATTTTGAAAAAGTCGGAGTTGAAGCTGCAAAGCAGGCTGTTTCAGCTTTAGGTTCGAAAACTGTTAAAACAGGAGTTTATGAGGTTATTTTTGGTCAACATGCATTAGCAAGTTTACTATATTACACTTTCATCAATGCTCTAAAAGCAGATAATGTTCAAAGAGGAAAATCTAAATTAAAAGGTAAACTTAACCAACAAATAATCTCAGAAAATTTAACCTTAATTGATGATGGTTTGATGGATGGAGGATTAGAAACATGGAAATTTGATGATGAGGGAACCATAAGCCAAAAAACAGTTGTTGTGGATAAAGGTATACTTAAGAATTTTTTGTATGATAAGCTTACAGCTGATAAGGATTCAACCCAAAGTACCGGAAATGCCCAAAGAATCTCCTATCCATCCTACGTTTCAACACCCCACATAGAACCTACAAATTTTGTAGTTTCACCAGGAAAATCTTCACCAGAAAACCTTTTGGAGAATATGAAAAGAGGAATATATGTTGCTCATCTGCAGGGAGCACATAGTAGTAATCCTGAAAGTGGAGAATTTTCGGTTGTAGCAACACCAGCATGGTTTGTAGAAAATGGGGAAATACGTTACCCTTTAAAATGGGTTATGTTAACAGGAACTATCTATGAAGTTTTAAATAATGTTGTTGATATTGCTAACAATTTAAAAAAAGTAAATTTTTTGGTTGCTCCATGGATTAAAGTTTCCAATGTTAAGGTTGTGGGCAAGTAAAGTTTGGGGGAAGATTTATTTTTTCATTAAAACATTTTTAGTGGAAAGGTGATTTTATGAAAAGAAGGGACGATTTGCTTGTAACTTTAAAAGATAAAGTTGTTGAAGCTATTAAAGCTGGTAAAAAAGATGAAGCCATAACCTTGGTTCAGGAGTTGTATGAAAAATTTAAACCTCTTCATGACCGATATTGTGATTGGATAAATCTACTTTTTGTTTATATAGCAAAAAAACTTGGTGAGGAGGCTGTTAAAGATGCGACTGAGATGTTAGTGACAAAAATTTATCCACCAATGTTTGAACAACTAAAAAAACTGAGTTATGAACAACTTGTAAATGCTGTTGTTGAATTGCATAAAGCTCATTACAGCAAATTTTATGTGGTTGAGGATGAGGAAAAAACGGTTATCGTTGTAACCGGATGTAATAGTGGTGGTGGAAGAATTTTAAGGGATGGACTACCTCAACTACCAAGAAAAGAGGGTTTAACTAAAAAAGCTTGGCCATGGTCTTTTAACAAGGAAGGTTTTCCCTACTATTGTGTTCATGCATATTTTTTTAACAAACTATTTAAACAACTAGGGTTAAACATCGAGGTTCAATGGGGTAAAATGTATGATGAAAAAGGTAATCCTATAGATGAGTCATGTAAATATGTAATCTACAAAAAATAGACAATCAAACTAAAAATATCTTATCCTTTTTTAGGAGTAACCCTTATCTCTTTTTCAACCATTTCACCAGGATAAATTTCAACTTCTTCACCATTAGGCTTAATCAGTTTTTTAAGGATTATCTCATAGTACTCTGTTCCCACCAAGTTTTGCTCCTGAATAAGTTTTGGGTCAACATAAAATCTTCCATCCCTAACCTTAACCTCACATATTATTTCTTTATCTATTTTTTGAAGAAGATTTCCTTCAACATCATAAACTCCACCAAAAAAACATTGAAGTTTACAACCTCTTTTTATGCCAAATTTTATTTTTGTTTCAAAAGGAACAACAAAATATAGGTTAGGTGTAAAATTTCTTGATTTTTGGATAATTTTTTCAGGCAAAGTCTTAACCCCTCCTTTTTCCTACTTTCTTCTAAAAACAGAAATTTCAACTATAGGTGAATGGCAAATTGAACAACACCAAGTAACAACATCAAATTCAGGTTTATTTTCCGGGAAAACTTTTTCTTCTTTTGCACATTCATAAACATTAACCATTTTTTTACATTTACGACAATAAAACCTTAAATTTTTTTGCTCAGACAATTTTATTTCACCCCACAATTACTAAGGGATCTCCTGTTGCAACACTACTTCCAACAGAAGTAACTATCTGTTTAACAATTCCCGATACAGGAGATTCTATTAGGTTTTCCATTTTCATAGCCTCTAAAACAACAACAGGGTCTCCTTTGTTAACCTTATCTCCAACCTTAACCAAAATTTTTGTTATTGTTCCACGCATTGGAGCTTTAACAGGTGTTCCCTCAACAACAGCAACCTTTTTTTCCGTTTCTACTGGTTTAGGTGGAGGAGGTGGGGATGGAGCAGCACCAACAGGTGGGGCTATTACCTCCTCAACCCTTAAACCATATTCTTCATTACCAACAAGAATTTTAATCTCATCTTCAACAGAGGATTTTGGTTTTAGGTCTTCCTCAGAATTTCCACCTAAATCTTCAACTTCAACTTCTTCTTCTTTCCCTGAAAAATAGATTTTAAACTTTCTTTTTCTCATTTTTTGCTCGCCAATTTTCTTAATGCAATTTCATATTCTTCTCCAGCATAAACAACCTTAAATCTTCTACCTTTCATTTCAGTTTCAAGAGGAAGTTCATCCGAAGTAAATTCAGGTTTAGCTTCTCCACGTAAAAATTTCTCGGTTTGAAGTGGATAGATAGCATAAGAGATTATGTCTTCCTCTCTAGGTGAAAAACCTTTAGCTTCAAGCTCCTCCTTACATTTTTTATACATAGGTGCAAGCAAATCTGCAGGACGACATTCAATTATTTGGTCTTCCCAATCTTTCCCAAGAACCATCTCATAAACTTCCTTAGGAATTTCACCTGGAGGTTTACCGTACATTCCTCTAACATAGTCTTTAGTTTCTTGGGGAACTCGTTTATATCTTCCAAAAAGAACATTCATGACAGCTTGAACACCAACAATTTGAGAGGTTGGAGTTACAAGTGGAGGCCAACCAAAATCTCTTTGAACTCTAGCTGTTTCTCTTAAAACTTCTGGAAGTTTATCAATAGCTCCAAATTGTTCAAGTTGCCAAACAAGATTTGAAAGCATCCCACCTGGAATTTGATGAAGTGTAACTGATGGGTCTACTTTCATTGCTCTATCCCTATGAAGATGCCTATACCTGTCCCAAACCTTCAAAAAATATTCTCTACATTTCATCAACAATTCTAGGTCGTAACCAGTATCATAGGGAGTATCTTGAAGTGCTGCAACCACAGATTCTGTTGGAGGTTGACCTGTTCCACCAGATATTGGAGATATTGCACAATCTAAAATATCAACTCCAGCTTCACATGCCTTCATATAGGTTAATTCAGTCATTCCACTTGTTGTATGGCTATGAAGGTCGATAGGAATTTTTATTCCTTCCTCTTTACATGCATGAATAATTTTGTAGGCTCTTTGTGGAGAACATATTCCAGCCATATCTTTAATACAAAGAGAATCACAACCCATTTTTTCAAGCTTTTTAAAATTTTCCACGTAATATTCAACCGTATGGACGGGGCTAATGGTATAACATAAACATCCTTGAGCATGAGCACCTATCCTTTTAACAGTTTTAATTGGGACCTCCATATTTCTTAAATCATTAACAGCATCAAATATTCGGAAATAATCACAACCATTTTTATGGGCTAACTCAATAAATTTTATAACAATATCATCTGGAAAATTTCTGTAGGCAACAATATTCATAGCTCTTTCCAACATTTGAAGAGGTGTATTAGGCATTGCTTCCTTAAGCTTTCTAAGCCTTTCCCAAGGGTCTTCAGCCAAATATCTAAGACAAACATCAAAGGTTGCTCCACCCCAAACTTCAAAAGAAAAAAACCCTACTTGGTCGATTATGGGTGCAATAGGAAGCATATCCTCAGTTCGCATTCTGGTTGCTAAAATTGATTGATGAGCATCCCTAAAAATTTGTTCATGAATTTGAACCATTAAACCCACCACCCAAAAATTTTCTTTTACAAGTTGTAGGTAGACTTAATTGTTTTTCAACTTTACTCACCAAACTCCAAAAAGAAGCTGATTTTGAAAGATTTTTAACAAGGTCTCTTCGACCTCCAACCTCATGTCTACTTGCTAAACCCCAAGAAAGTTTGATTTCAACCTTTTCGGTTGGAGGTTTTTCAACTAAAACCTTTTTCTCAATCTCACCAATTCTATTCCTAAGTAAACCTAACCTTCTTTCCAAATCGGAAATTCTTTTTTCTAATCTTCCAACAGTTTCCCTAAACTCATTTAAAATAGCTTCTTTTAATTCCCTACCAAACTCGTCCAATATTCCTTGAATATCCTCTTTAGAAATTTTTGTTGGAACTGAAACTAATACAGGGGCTGGTTTACCTAAATAGGCTAATAAGGCTGCTGAAATTACAGCAGCTTCCTCTTTTGAAATTTGAGTTGACAAAAATTTTACACCGGTGGGATTCCATGTTTTTTGGGTGGTCTACGTTCTCTTTTTGTTAAGGAAACTTCTAAAGCTTTAATAAGCATTGGACGGGTTTCAGCTGGGTCTATAACATCATCCACATGTAAAGATTCGGCTGCCTTATACGGGTTTGCAAAAGTTTCGGTGCTTTTTCTATTTCATCTCTAAATATGATGGGTGCAGCACCTTCAGGACCCATAACTGCTAGTTCAGCTGTAGGCCAAGCATAAACCATATCTGCACCAAGGTCTTTACTACACATAGCCAAATAAGATCCCCCATAAGCCTTTCGAATAACAAGTGTAATTTTTGGAACAGTTGCTTCAGAGTAGGCATAAAGCATTTTTGCTCCATGTCTAATAATTCCACCCCATTCTTGTTCTGTTCCAGGTAGGTATCCCGGAACATCAACAAGGTTAATTAAGGGTATGTTAAAAGCATCACAAAACCTAATAAATCTGGAAGCTTTATCTGAAGCATCAATATCTAAGCATCCAGCCTTAAACTTTGGTTGATTTGCAATTATTCCAACCGGATAACCATTTAAACGAGCAAAACAGGTTATAATATTGGGGGCAAAAAGAGGTAAAATATCAAAATAATTTTCTTCCTCACCTTCAAGAGGTATGTCAAAAACTCTTCTGATTATTTCATACATGTCATAAGGTTTCATTGGGTCTGCAGGAACAATATCAAAAAGTCCTTCATCTGTCCGGTTTGGGTCATCTCCAGTATCAACTCGTGGTGGGTCTTCAAGATTATTAGATGGGAGATAGCTTAAAAGTCGTCGAATATTTTTCATACACTCTTCTTCATTTTTCTCTATCCTATGAACAACACCTGATTTTTCTTGTTGAGGATGGGGGCCCCCAAGCTCCATTTCACTTATTTCTTCACCAATAACTTCCTTAATGACCTTTGGACCTGTTATAAATGCATAGCTTATCCCTTCAACCATAAAAATAAAATCCATTAAAGCTGGAGAATAAACAGCTCCTCCGGCACAAGGACCTATAATAGCACAGATTTGAGGAATAACCCCTGAATAGATAGTGTTTCTAAAAAAGATATATCCATAACCAGATAAAGCATCTACACCTTCTTGAATTCTTGCACCTCCAGAATCGTTTATACCTATTACCGGACAACCATCTCTAGCTGCACGGTCTAAAACTTCACAAATTTTTTTTGCATGCATTTCACCTAAAGTTCCACCAACACTTGTAAAATCCTGGGAGAAAACATAGACCTTTCTTCCATTAATCTTTCCAAACCCTGTTACCACAGCATCAGCTGGAATCTCTCTTTTATCAATTCCAAACTCTCTTCCTTTATGTCTAACCAATGCACCTATCTCAACAAAAGTTCCTTCATCAAGTAAAAGCTCAATTCTTTCTCTTGCAGTTAATTTTCCAAGTTTACGTTGTCTTTCAATTCCTTTTGCTCCACCCATCTCTTCAACTTTCTTTTTTCTGGCTTTAAGCTCCTCCAACATTCTTTCTTTAATTTCTTTATCACTACTCATTTACCCTTCAACCTACAACCCGAAAATTTTTGTTTAAGCTTATATATTTTATTTCATTAATTGCCAAGATAAGTTTTACGTATAAACAAAAACCTCGAAAAACTAGGTTATTACCCAAAAACATAAGGTTAAAAAGTAACAAACCACAAGTGAAATTAGAGTAAAGGGTACAGTAAGCTTAAAAAATTCAGTTGTGGAAATTTTGCAACCTTCTTTTTCGCAAATGTTAAGTGCTACAAGCAAGGCCGGAGCACCAACCATCGTAAAATTGCTTCCAAGAGTTCCTGCTAAAACAAGAGCCCACCAAAACGGAAAGGGATTTAAACCATGAAGCAAACTCATAGTTTTTATTGCATGAAGCATCAGCAAAATGTATGCATCATGCTCTATAAAAGCAACTAAAAATGCTGAAATCCAGTAAATGGTTGAAATACCAACAAAAACATCTGTTAAAACATAACCTACCAAATAATCAGCCAACATTCTGATTATTCCAACCTTGTTTAATCCCCCAACTAAAACAAAAAGAAAACAATAAAAAAATACAGCTCTCCAATCAATTTCACCTAAAACTTTATCAAAACCACGTCTTAAAACAACAGCCAAAAAAACAGCACCTGAAAGCCCAATTAAACCAAAAGGTAAACCAATAATGTCTCTAGCTGCAAGTAAAATAACGGTTCCAACAAAAACTAGACAGGTTATAGTTGCAAAACGTTTATCTTTAACAAATTTTTCTTCCTCCAAAAAATTTTTGGTTTGGTTAAGATTGTTAAATTTTCTTTTAAAATAAAACCAGAAAACTATTAAAACACCTACAGTTGTAAGCATTAAAATTGGGAAAGCTGCAGGTCTACCTTCAGATATAAAAAAATCTAAGAAACCTATTCCAGAGATACTTGCAAGCATCATTGGGGGTAGGTCTCCAATAAGTAAGGCTGTTCCTTCAAGATTTGCCATTAAAGCTGTAAAAAGAATGAAAATTTTAGGGTTAATCTTCATCTTGTTGCAAGCATATATGATTATGGGTGCAAACATTAAAACAACAACAACATTATCCACAAACATTGAAATTATTGCTGCTACAAAAGAAATTAAGATAACAAAGGTTACAGGATTTCCACCAGATTTTTTTAGGGTTTTAGCAGCTATAAGTTCAGGAACACCTGTTTTACTGAAATATCCAGCAATCAACCATATACCTATAAGTAAACCAATAATGTTCCAATCAACAAACTTTACAATTTCATTTGGACTAATAACTCCAAATAAAACCATAAGAATAACACCTAACATAGCTGCAAGAGACCTATCAATAAGGTTAAGTAGAATAATTACAATCGTTAAAAGAAATATGGCAACAGCTATAATTTGAAGAAACACCATTCCATCTACCAACCAACTTAAAGATTTTATCTTAAATGAAGGTAAAAAATTTCTCCTTAAACTTTACATAAGAATAGAAGTTACAGTTATGTAAAATGCACATAGGATGGCTGTTGTTATTACACCTGCAACACATGGACCCATAGCGTAAGGTAAAATCATTGCTTCAGGGTTTACTTCTTTAGCACATTTTTGAGCAATTTTTGCAGTTGTAGGAACACATGAAACCCCAGCTAAACCAAGTAAAGGATTAACACGACCCTTACTAAGTTTACATGCTATTACACCACCCAAAATTCCGCCTAAACCTGAAAAAATTAAGGCTAAAAGTCCAAGAATGATGATTAGAAAAACACGTGGGTCAAGAACAATTTCAGCACTTAACAGAACTCCAAGAACAAAACCTAAAAACATTGTTGAACCACTCAATAAAATATCTGCAAATTCTCTATATCTTGGAATGTTTGCTTCTTTTATTGCAACACCAAAAAAGAAACATGCAAAAAGAGGAGCTGCAACTGGAAAAAGTAAACATAAAATTGTTCCAACAACAACAGCAAAAGCAAATTTTTCACGTGGAGAAACTCTAGGAATTTCTGAAGATTTCATGGGAATTGCTCTCATATCTTTGGGAATTAAAATTTTAGCCATGTAAGGATAAATTGCATAAATTATGCTAAGATAGAGATAAGCAACTAACGTTATCACAACAAATAAATGTTTCGCAAGCATGATGGATGTAAATAAAACCATAGGCCCATCTGCTCCACCAATGATGGCTATGGATGCTGCTTCCTTAAAATCAAAACCTAAAGCTACAGCTATAGGGAAAACTAGTAAGGTTCCAAGTTCAGCTGGAATAGCAAGCAGAATGCTTAACATGGGTCTAGCTATAAAAAAATCTAGGTCTGTTAATGCACCTATACCCAAAAATATTAAACATGCGATAAGTCCATTTGTGAAAGTTAAAGTGTAAACTGGTTGAAGAAAATATATCTGCAATGCATCAACAACATCAGATGGTTGTTCAACCAATGGATTGGTAAACAGGTTTCCAATTTTACCACCTGGCATTATCAGGATTCCGGCATTAACAAACGTCATACCTAAACCCATAGGTATCATAAGAATAGGTTCAAGTTTCCCCTTATAGCCCAAGTAAACCAGTAAACAACCCAAAAATATTAAAAAAATTCTTGTAATAGCAATTTCAGGACTAACCTTAAAAAAGGCAGTTAGTCCTTGAAAGATGTCCCATATAGATACTGTTTCATTCACTCATTGTTTCCTCCTTAACCTTAGATTTGCCTTTAACAATGATAAAACGAAGCAAAATTACAATACCAACAATAAATAAAGAAACAACAGCTAAAACTCCATAAGCTAAAAAAATAACTTTAAAAGCTTCAGCTAAACCTACCACCAAAACTTCTCACCTTCTTTTAAAGGTTTTCCACCCATAAGCTCAAGTCTACCCATCAAATTCCAAAGATTTAAAGAAACTTTTTCTTTCTCAAAATGGATTGGTAAAACTTTTCTTGAAACTTTTTCAGCTGATAGATAGGCTGCAACAGCAGCAGCAATAACAACATCATCTTCTTTTGAGGGTTTAGGTTCAACAAAAAATTTTAAGCCTTCTTCTACTTTAGTTGGAGAAGGCAAAGAAGTTAAGGGAAACTTTTTTCTTCTTCCATAAATCAGCCGAAGAATAATAATCAAAATTATCATGATTAAAAGAATGCTGTAGATGGTTAGAATCATTTCATCTAGGAACATTTAAACACCCACTATTTTTATTCAATAACCATTAATGGGTCTCCAGTATTTACACTTGAACCAACTGAAACTTTGATTTCTTTAACCACACCAGATTTAGGTGCAAGAATTTCATTTTCCATTTTCATAGAATCTAAAACAATTAAACAATCACCACGTTTAATGTTATCTCCAACCTTAACCTTAACAGAAAGAACTTTACCAGGTAAAGGAGAAGTTACAACACCTTTATCCAAAGGTTTTTTTTCAGATGGTTTTTCAATTTTGGGGATTGGGGTTGTTGAGGTTGAAACTTTAACAGAAGATTTTTCACTTTCACCAATTTCAACAACCTCAACATCGTAACTTCTTCCATTGATAGTTATCCTAAACCTTCTAACTTTTCCAGACATCAACAGTCCCTCTAAACATCAAATTGAAAATTAATTTTGTAGTATATCTTGATTATATAAGAGTTTATTTTTAACCAAACAATAACTTGTAAAATTGTACCATAAATAAATTAGGTTTGGGAGAGAAACATGGAAAATTTAATCAAATTGATAAAAAAACTCCCCCCTGAAAATAAAAAATTGTTTAGAAGAATTTTTAGAGTTAAAGAAGTAACAGGAAAACTTGTTATACCTAAATCTTTACAAAACTATGTTAAAACTAGTTTTGGGGGATTACAACAAGTTGAAAAACAAAAAATTGTAAAGATAATCAACATTGTTACTGGAGAAAGCTCAATTTTTAATGAGATAAGAGGGTTAAGAAAAATTGAAGCAAAAAGTGAGGTGGGTTTACCTAAAGATGAAATAGTTGAAAGGAAGGAAGAATGTTTTTTCTGTAATCCGTTAGATAAAACACCTGAAGATATTTTTGGTAGGGTTAAA
>NJEB01000052.1 GCA_002254975.1 Candidatus Hecatellales archaeon ex4484_218
TAAACTTATGGATGGACAAGAACAACTTTTAAGAACATTAGATGGACAAACTTATCTATGGTGGGTTTTTTCTCAAACAATTGAGGAACTTCATGGAAACCAGGAAGAATTAACCATAGTTTACAAGCCTAAAGAAAAATACAAGCCTATGACAAAAATTTGAGGTGGATGTTAAACATGGTTAAATGTAGTCGATGTTTAACCAATCCAGCTATAACAAGAATACCTTATGCTAAACTTAACTTATGTAAAACATGTTTTAACAGTTTTATCCTTAAAAGAGTTAAAGAAACAGTTGAAAAATATCGGATGTTTAATTTAGATGATAAGGTTGCTGTTGCTGTTTCAGGTGGTAAAGATAGTGCTGTTTTACTTCATAGTTTAAAACAAGTTTACCCTAAGGTTGAATTTTCTGTTTTCCATATAAACCTTGGTATTAAAGAATATTCTGAAAATTGTTTAAAAAAGGTTAAGGCTTTAACAAAAAATCTTGATATGGAATTTTATGTTTACAACCTAAAAACTGAGAAAGGTTTAAGTATAGATGATTTTGAAAAAACAAGATTTAAAAGAAAAATTTGCTCGGTTTGCGGAACAATTAAAAGACAAGTTTTTAATGAGGTTTCAGAAAAACTTGGAGCAGATGTTTTAGCTACAGGCCATAATCTAGATGATATGGTTGAAATTATGTTTTCTAATTTTTTAGCCGGAGATTTTGAACAATTAGTAAAACTTAAACCAGTTATCCCACCTTTCCACCCAAAACTTGTAAAAAAAGTTAAACCTCTTTTCCGAATACCGGAAAAAGAGTTAAGTCTTTATGCACTTATTAACAACCTACCCGTCCGAGAAGTAGAATGCCCTCATGTTAAAGGTTCAAGAATGATTAAAAGAAAAAAACTTTTAGAAATTTTTTCAGAAGAAAACCCTAACTTTAAATTTCAACTTTTATCAGTTTTTCTTAAAAAATTGATTCCAATTTTGGATGAAAAATTTAAACAACAAAAAAGTTTTACTGTATGTGAAATTTGCGGATTTCCAGCTTTAACCCCTATTTGTGGAAGTTGTAAAAAAGTTTTAGAGGTTAAAACCATTCTCAGCAAAGTTTAAGTTTGGTTTTAGGTTTTGAGTTAAACTTAAAAAATCTTGATTTTCAGTAAGATTTTCCAAAAGTTTTTCAGCTATTTTTTTGGCTGTTTCAGCCAATTTTGGGTTAATAAATCCTTCCTCAACAATTTTTTCCAGAGTTGTTAGGTCGATGATTTCAGGTTGACCGTTAGATGGTTTTACAACATCAACCTCAAGGTCTACATATCTAGCTTTTCCAGGATAAAATTCTACTGGCGTATTTATGTTGTAAAATTCACCTTTAAGTTTTCCATCCCGTGAAAAATATGAATGTTTAACTATCCATGAACCCTCAACAATTTCAGTAATTCCATAATCTCCCTCCTCCTTGGGTATTTTAAGTCCATCATAGGTTCCTTTACCCCTAAAATTTCTTCTAATTTTAAGAGTTTCTTGGTTTATATCAAAGATTTCTCCAGTAAGCTTCAAGGTTTGACCTGAAGGTTTAACATGGTCTATTTCAAATTTATCTCCAACCTTAAACTTAACAACAGATTTAAGTTTTTCCTCCAATTTTTCCTTTTCAAAACAATTTAAAAGTTCCCTTTCAACTTCATCCACCAATTTTGAGGCAAAAATTCTTAGTTTATGATGATTGGGGATGGTTGGGACAACTTCACTTCTAACTTTATCTAAAACCATTTTTGAAAGAAAAGGAAATTCTAGGTTAAAACATCCATAACCAAACCATCCTTTTAGACTTTTTTCTCTAACAACAACATCTGGAAGAAAACTTTTTAATACAGATACAACAGCTTCAGCACCTTCAACAGTACCTAAAACAACAACCCCATGTTTGTCAAATCTATCTTTTATAAGAACCTCCCCAAACTCAAAACTAGTTTTTTTATTAAATCTTTTAGAGATAATTTTAGACATTCGAACAACAGGAAAATGTTCACTAAGAATTTTTGTTAGGGCTGTAGCATAGATACCTCTTATTTCAACTTTAGGTTTGGTTGAAGTCAAAGAGGACACCGGAAACAAACTTAAATTTAAAGTTTAAGCATGCAGATATTCAATTTTTAGGCTTTACTTAACCCTAAAAACTTATTTTAAAGCCAACCTTTAATACTTTATCCCCCAAAATCTTAACAGTTAACCATTCTAGCCTACATGGGTTGGAAAAAATTGGAGAAAAACAGTTTCTTCTACGATTTTGAAACTTTAATTAAAAAAATTTTAGATAAAAAGCCAGAATTAACAAAAGAAAAATTGATGGAACTTATTGAAAAGAAAAGGGTTGAAGCTAAAAATCTTTTAAATTTGGAGGGGGCAGCTTTTCTTGTTGCTTTAGACCTTGGAATTTCAGTTTTTGAGGAAGGACGGTTAACTACAAGAATGAAGATTAATGATTTAATCCCTAATCTTGGAGATGTTACTGTTTCTGGGAGGGTTTTAATGTTTTATCCAGTCCAAGAATTTACAAAAACTGATGGTTCAAAAGGTAAACTTCAAAGAGTTCTTGTTGGGGATGAATCTGGGATGGTTGAAGTTTTTGTTTGGAATGAAAAAGTTGATGAAATAGCCAAAGAAAACATCGAAGTAAATAGTTTGGTTAAAATTGAACATGGATATACTCGAGAATCTATAGATGGAAGAGTTGAGTTGCATGTGGGTGATCGTGGGAAAATTTACCCATTAAAACCTCAACTTATTGAACATGAAATTCCACCCTACCATGAATTTTTTAAAAAAATAGGTGAAATGAAAAAAGGTATGAAAGATTTTAATTTTTCAGGGATTGTTGTTAAAACTTTTCCGGTTAAACATTTTAGTAGACCAACTGGTGAAGGTAAGGTTCAAAGGTTAAGGGTTAAAGATGAAACTGGAGAGGTAAATCTTGTTGTTTGGGATAGTTTAGTTGAAGAAACAGAAAAAATTCAGGTTGGAGACCAAATTGAAGTTTTAAGAGGAACGGTAAAAGAAAACATGATTGGAGAGTTGGAGGTTCATGTTGGTAAACGTTCAAAAATTAAAATTGTTTCTAAAGCAGAAATTCCACCTGAAACCATGATGGTTAAACCTATACCCATAAATCAAATAGAACCTGAAAAAAGAGGTTTAATTGTTGAAGGAACAATAACTGGAAATTTTGGTGTTAAAGAGGTAACCTTAAAAGATGGAAGCAAAGTTAAAGTTGCTGAACTACTTTTAACCGATGAAACCGGAGAAATTAAGGTTTCGGCTTGGAGAGAACATGCTGAAATTTTATCAAAATTTCCCGTTGGTATAAGAATTAGATTAAAAAATGTTTCATCAAAAATGGGGATTGGAGGAAATGTTGAATTAGCAACTATAAGCTCAACCATCCTAGAAGTTTTACCATCCAAAAAAGTTTAAAGATTAAAAATGAGATTAAAAACAGGAAAAATCCCGGTAGAAATTTTAGAAAAAATTGTTTTTAAACATCTTGGCTCTAAAATTAACGGTTTAATTTTAGGTCCAAGTAAGGGTGAGGATGCTGCAGTTATTAGAGTTGGAAAAAAACTTTTTGCTTTATCCTGTGACCCTATTAGTGGTGCTGTTAAAAATATTGGTTGGTTCGCTATAAACATTTGTTGTAATGATGTTGCGGTTATGGGTGTTCAACCTAAATGGTTTTTAGGTTGTTTAATGTTACCTAAAAATACAACTCAAGAAACCATCAGAAAAATTTGTAGCCAAATGGATAAAGCAGCAAAAAAGATTGGTGTTGGAATTATTGGTGGACATTGTGAGATAACACCTAACCTAAACCATCCATTGGTTGTAGGGTTTTGTATGGGTGAAATAAAAAATGGGAAAATTACACCTACAAGCAATGTAAAAGTTAAGGATAAAATAGTTTTAACAAAAACTGTTGGTATAGAAGGAACAGCTATCCTAGCATTTGATAAAGAAAATGTTTTAAGAAAAAAATTTGGATTAAAATTTGTAAAAGAAGCCCAAACATACCTTAAAAAAATAAGTATAGTTCAGGAAGCCTTAGAAGCATCAAAAATTGATGGTGTTCATGCAATGCATGACCCAACAGAAGGAGGTTTACTTGGAGGTTTATGGGAAATGGCTGAAGCATCAAATAAAGGATTTAAGATTTATGAGGAAAAAATCCCTATAGCCTACCATACAAAAGAAATCTGTAAATTTTTTAGAATTAATCCTTTAAAGCTTATTAGTTCAGGTTGTTTACTTCTTTCAGTTCAACCAACAATTGTAGAAAAACTTCTAAAAAAATTTAGGCAAAAAAGAATTCAAGCAACAATTATTGGTGAAATCTTGGAAAATAAAAATGTTAAACTTGTTGTTGGAAAAAATGGTAAAATTAAAAGTTTAAAAAAGCCTCCTCAGGATGAGTTATGGGTTGCTTTAAAAAGGTAAAGATGAAAATTGATGGAAAAAATTTTTGTAAAACCTGTTTGGTTTGATTCCTTAGGTGCAAAATCTTCATGTACTCTAATTAAAACTCCGGATGTGAAAATTCTTGTAGACCCAGGTATTGCTGTTATGCAACCTAGTTTTCCAGCATCTGAAGATAAAAAACTTTACTGGTATGAGAAAGGCTTTTCAGCTATAAAATCAGCCTCAAAAAAGGTTGATTTAGTAGTTATTTCCCACTACCATTATGACCATTTTACAGATTTTGAAAAAGAAATTTATCAAGGAAAAATTGTTTTTGCAAAAAACCCTAATGAATACATTAATGATTCTCAACGAGGAAGAGCTGAAGAATTTTACAAACACTTGTATGAAACTTTTGGAGAAGAAAAATTTGAAAATTTGTTAAAAAAGCCAAAATCTAAAGAATACAAAAATCCTTTGGATAGTATACCTTTAGCAACCTCAAAAAATTTTGGAGATTATGATGAGAGAAGAAAAAATTTGTTGAAGCAAGGTGAAAAATGGTTTTTTAAAAGGGTTAAAAAATGGTTGGAGTATAAGCGAATTCCAGAATTGGATTTAAAAAAGGTTAAGGTTGTTTTTCCGGAGGGAAAAGAATTTAAATTCGGAAATACAAGATTAAGGTTCACTCAACCTTTATTTCATGGAATAGAATTTTCAAGGGTTGGATGGGTTTTTTCAACCATTATTGAGTATGGAAAGGAAAAAATAATTCATTCTTCAGATTTAAACGGGCCTATTATTGAGGATTATGCTGAATGGATTGTTAAGGAAAATCCTACAATGCTTATTTTAGATGGCCCTATGACCTATATGCTTGGTTACACACTTAACCTAATTAATTTTCAAAGAACTCAGGAAAATATCCTAAAAATTGTTGGGGAAACAAGTAAAACTCAAACAATTGTTTATGACCATCATTTACCTAG
>NJEB01000053.1 GCA_002254975.1 Candidatus Hecatellales archaeon ex4484_218
GATAAAAAAATTGTGAAGGCTGTTTTTGATTATGTTTCTAAACTTGAAGGTTTTGGAGTTGAATGGGAGGAATTTTCTCTTCCAACCTTAAATTATGCTTTACCAACTTACTATCTAATAGCTATGTCGGAAGCAAGCTCAAATTTAGCTAGGTTTGATGGGGTAAGGTATGGTTACAGAGTTTTAGATGAAAACTTAGATTGGAATCAAATGTTTTCTAAAACTAGAAGGGAAGGTTTTGGTTCAGAGGTGAAAAGAAGGATCATTCTTGGAACCTATGCTTTATCAGCAGGTTATTATGACAAATTTTTTCTAAAATCTTTAAAATCCATAACCTTAATAAAAAAAGAGTTTGAGGAGGCTTTTAAAAAATTTGATGTTTTAATTGGTCCAACAATGCCTGTTCTCCCATTTAAGCTTGGTGAAAAAATAGATGACCCTTTAGCCTTGTATTTATGCGACATAGATACTGTTCCAGCTAACCTAACAGGAACACCATCCATAACTTTTCCTTGTAGTTTTCAAGATGGATTGCCGATAGGAATCCAGATTATGGCTCCATTTTTTAAGGAAAATCTACTTCTAAAAATTTCCTATGCTTCAGAAACATTTCTTCAGTTTAATAGGTTTAAACCAAAAATTTAGGTGAACAATTGTTGACCGAACAAACTAAAGTTAAGATTGGATTGGAAATTCATTGTCAACTTACAAGTTTAAAAACTAAACTTTTTTGTGGATGTTCTGCTGATTATCGTGGTAAACCTCCAAACACTCATGTTTGCCCTGTATGCTTAGGTTTACCTGGAGCTATGCCTGTTATTAATAAGAAGGCTGTTGAAATGGCTTTAATGGTTGCTTTAGCTTTAAACTGTAAAATTGCTAAAACAACATTTTTTGCACGTAAAAACTACTTTTATCCAGACCTACCTAAAAACTTCCAAATATCCCAGTATGATTTGGAGGGAGGGGAACCTTTAGCCTCCAATGGTTATATAACTTTAACCGTTAATAAAACAAAAAAAACTGTTAGGATTAGAAGAATCCATTTGGAGGAAGACCCAGGTAAACTTTTCCATCCTGGTGGTATTGGTGTTTCATCTTATACGCTTATAGACTATAATAGGTCTGGTATTGCTTTAGTTGAAATTGTAACTGAGCCTGATTTTAAAAGTCCTGTTGAGGCTAGAATTTTTCTTCAAAAATTAAGGTCTATTCTTGAACATTTGGGTGTTTTTGATGGTGGTCTTGAGGGTGCTATGAGATGTGATGCAAATATTTCTGTTAAAGGTGGTGGTCGAGTTGAAATAAAAAATATTTCGTCGTTTAAGGATGTTGAAAGAGCTTTAAACTATGAGATTATTAGACAAAAAGACCTAGTAAAAAAGGGTGTAAAATTTGGGATGGAAACAAGACATTGGGATGAGGCTAGAAGAATAACTGTTACTTTAAGAGCAAAGGAAGAGGAGCAGGATTATAGGTATTTTGTTGAACCGGACCTATGTCCAATCCTTATTGATGAGGAATGGGTTGAAAGGTTAAAACATGAAATGCCTGAGCTTCCAGATGCAAGAAAAGAAAGATTTATGCGTGAATATGGTCTTCCAGAATATGATTCTGAAGTTTTGGTTAGTGAAAGAGCTTTAGCAGACTTTTTTGAGGAATGTGTAAAAATTTATGGTAAACCTAAACCGGTTGCCAATTGGCTTATGGGTGATGTTCTTCAATGCTTACATAGTTTGGAAACCTCCATAGATAAATGTAAGGTTACTCCAAAACATTTGGCTGAAATGTTAATGTTAATGGATAAAGGGGATATAAGCATAAAAATTGCAAAAAAAGTTTTGTGGGAAATGATGAAAACAGGAAAAACAGCTTTAACCATTGTTGAGGAAAAGGGTTGGAAAAGAATTACAAATATAGAGACCCTAGAAAAAATTGTGAGCAAAGTCTTTATGGAAAATCCAAAAGCTGTTAAAGATGCTTTAATAGATGAAAAAGCAATCCATTACCTGGTTGGAAAAACAATGGAAGCAACAAAAGGGATGGCTGACCCAAATCTAACAAACCAAATAATAAGAAAAAAACTGGTTGAATGGAAAAATAAGGAAGCATAAAAAATTGAAGTTTAAAGAGGTCTATTTTGCAACAACAAACCTACATAAGTTCAAAGAAGCTGAAAAAATTTTTTCCAAGTATGGGTTAAATCTTAAACATTTAAATTTTAAAACAGCAGAAATTCAATCTGAAAATTTGGAGGAAATAGCTAAAAATAGTTTAAATCAAGTTTTATCCCAACATAAAATTCCAGTTTTTGTTGAGGATGCAGGTTTATTTATTAAAGTCTTAAACGGGTTTCCTGGCCCATACTCATCTTATGTTTTTAAAACTATCGGTTTAAAAGGAATCTTGAATCTTCTAGGTAAAACCAGAAATAGGGAAGCATTTTTTCTTTCAGTTATTGCTTTCGGTTCACCTTCCGGTGAACAAAAAATTTTTACTGGTAAGGTTTTAGGTAAAATAACCTTTAAAATTAGGGGTTTAGGTGGATTTGGTTTTGACCCTATTTTTCAACCTAAAAATCATAAAAAAACTTTTGGTCAAATGAATGTTGAGGAAAAAAATAGATTTTCCCATAGAGCTAAAGCTGTAAAAAAACTGGTTAAATGGCTTTTGTTTAAGGAAAAACTTTAAACCTTCAACATCTTAAAAATCTTATATCCCTTATTGTTTTCTTCATTTAAAGGTTAAGGGTGGTTTAAACTGGCTAGAATTCATTGCCATAGGAAGGGTAAATCTCATTCAACAAGACCTGTATCTAAAAGAGCCCCTTCATGGTGCACTTATAGGCCTGAGGAAGTGGAGGCTTTAGTTGTAAAACTTGCTAAAGAAGGAAATACCGCATCTATGATTGGTCAAATTCTCAGAGACCAGTATGGTATTCCTCTCGTAAAATCTATAACAGGTAAAAGTATAACCCAAATTCTTAAAGATGCAGGTTTAGCTCCAAAAATTCCAGAGGACCTTTCTGCTTTACTTCAAAAAGCTAAGGATATGGTTAGACATTTAGAAAAAAATAGAAGTGATAGAAGAAACATTCATAATCTTCAACTATTGGAGTCAAGAATTCATAGATTGTCAGAATATTATAAAAGAAAAGGTGTTCTTCCCCCAACCTGGAAATATAAGCCTGTTGTTGGGTCTTTTATGTAAACTTTAAATTTTAAAGTTGGATGGTTATGGGGAAAAGTGAAAAAGATTTTTTTGAAAGCTGTAAAATTGCTGCTGAGGAAATTTTAAACGTATGTTATTTTGTTGCAAAAGAAATGGATGAAAAAAATTTAGACCAGTCATGTTTGGCTATTGTGGGTGCATTAGGGGATTTGCAGGATAAAACAAAAAATAGATGTCTTCAAAGCTTAAACAAACAAATTGTTGAGGAAGCTAAAAATAAAGGCTTGGTCGAGGTTACAGAAGACCTTTTATTTTACGGTAGGGAAACAAGACCCATCCATAAAGCAATCTCAACAACCATGAATCCTTTTATTCCTGGTTTAAGTGGTGAGGAAGATAAATGTTTAGGATTTGTTGTTAACCTTGGAATACCTTTAAAAGATGGAGACCGATGGAGGTCCATTTCAGACCTAACCCAAGAAGAAAAACAAAAAATTTTTTCCCAACTAACAATATACCTATCTTCCAAAGGTTTTTCGGAAGAATCTATTTTTCAGCTTATTGGGTGTGTTTACACTTTTTTAGAGGAAGATAAATGGACACCTTTAAGGGATGGAAGAGAATTTGCTTCTTTACTTAATGCATGTGTTAAAATGGGGAAACCTGGGATTGCTGCAAGTTTATGTTTAGGTAGTAGGGGAGAAATCCTGGATGAGGCTCAAAATCTACTTAACGAATACCGTAAAACAATAGGTCAATGTATAAGTTTACTCATAGAAACACCTAAAACCATTGTTGAGCATGAAAAAATGTACGTGGTTAGATGTCACAACATTGTTGATGAAAAAATGCTTAGCCCAATTGCTACTATTCTTTCAATTTCTGGGGGATTAAACCCTAACAAACCAATCATAGCTTTAACAAGCATGAAGGATGGAAGAATAAAAGTTTCGGCTAGAGCAAGCCAAACCTTAACCGATAAGGGTTTAAACATTGGTTTAATTATGCAAACAGCAGCCGAAAAAATTGGTGGAAAGGGTGGAGGACATAGTGTTGCAGCAGGTGCAACCATCCCTCAAGGAAAAGAGGGGGAATTTATTCGTTTTGTTGAACAAATGGTTAAAGAAACCATTTAAACATTTGTATGTAAGATTAATTTTCCATCTTAAACTTTATTTTGAACAACCCACATTAGTTATCCGAAATTGGTAAAGTTTGAAGCTGAGATTAAATTTAAAACGGTAGACAAAAAAATGGCTAAAGCTATTGCTTTAAGTGTAATTCCCGATAATTTAACGGCTCCAAAAGGTTTAAAAGTTAAAACTAAAACTAAAAATGAAAAAATAATTTCAACTGTTAAATGTGAAAAAAGTTTTGAAACTTTTCTTGCAACCTTAGATGATTTGGTTGCAAGTTTACATTTGGCTGAAAAAATTTTAAAGGTGGTTTAAATTTGGAGAAGGATAAGGTTAGGATAGAGGTTGAATGTAAATTTTTGATGAGTAAGGAAATTGAAGATTTAAAAAATTTTCTTGAAAAAATTGTGGAAAAAGCAAATAATGAAGTTTTTGTAAGGGGTGTTCCTGAAATTTATCTTAAAGATGTTGCAAAAATTGTTGATTGGAATGTTGAGGATAAAAATTTAATTCTTAAGGTTATTTCAGGAACTTATGCTCGTGCTCCTTCAGCAATTTTAAGGTTTAAAAAACTTTTAGCTGAAGAATTAGGGTTAAAGTTTAAGGTTGGTGTTAGGGGTTTAGAAACCCAAAAAATTAGGTTTAAAATTCCTGTTGAGAAGATTTCAAATGAAATTTTGGGTAAGATTAAAAATTTGACTTACGTTGAAAATGTTTACTCTGAGGAGAATAACATTGTTGTTGATTTAAAACCTGTTGAGGAAGCAGAATTAAAAAAGAATGTTCCTGATAGAGTTTTTACTGTTGTTAGGGATATATTAAGGGAAAAAAAGGAAGCTGAGGTTCCACCAGTTCCTCCATTAATTGTTGTTAGGCAAAGTGAACCTAAAAAAATTAAGTTTAAGGATGACCCTGTTAAGGTTGCTTTAGAGCTTGGATGGATTAAAGAGTTTCCTGGTAGAGGTCAATGGACCTATACAACACCCTACGCAAAACTTCTTGAAACCATAGAAAACATTTTGCTGGAGGAAGTAATCCATAAACTTGGTTTTCAACCTTTTATGCTTCCTAAACTTATCCCCCTAGAAATCATGCAAAAAATGCCTGGTTATTTGGAGGAAATCCCAGAAGGTATGTACTATGTTTGTCCACCACCTAGGGACCCTGAAGCCTTCACAGAATTTAAAGAAGTTGTAAGAGTTACTAAAACTGTTCCTAAAGATATTCTTAAAAATGTGGTAAAAGAGCCTGAATATGTTTTATCTCCTGCTCAATGTGAACCTTTTTGGTATTTTTTTAGCCATGAAGTTTTAAGGGTTGAAGATTTACCTTTTAAACTTTATGATAGGTCAGGTTGGACTTATCGTTGGGAAGGTGGTGGTGTTGAAGGTTTAGCTAGACTTCAAGAATTTAGAAGAATAGAACTTGTTTATATTGGAACACCTGAACAAGTTGTTGAAATTAGAGATTCTATTGTCGATAAAGTTGTGGACGTAGTTGACCGGATACTTGAGCTTGAATGGAGGGTTGTTGCTGCAACACCTTTTTACATGAAAGGTGGTGAAATTGGAGATGTAAGTGACAGTAAAAATGTTGCTGCTTTTGATGTTGAAATTTATCTACCTTATAGAGGTGAAAAGGGTAAAGCAGAATGGCTTGAAATTGCAGGATGTTTTATTCATAAAGAAAAATTTGTGAAGAATTTTAGTATTCATGAGGCTAAAAATAGGCCAATATGGACTGGTTGCACCGGACTGGGGACTTCAAGATGGGTTACAGCTTTTCTTGCAACCCACGGATTTAACCCTAAAAATTGGCCTAGTATGGTTAAAGAAAAATTTGGTAGCTACACCTTACCTAGAACTCTTCTTTGGCCTAAAAAATTTGAGGAATAAACTTATTATGGGGTTTGTTTTTCATTATTCATTCATTGTTGGTGAGGTTGGTTGTCAAGCCGTAGGGTTAGGGATAAATGGCGTTTAAAAACTTGGTGTACTGTTTATGCTCCATCCTATTTTGGTGGACATGAGATTGCTTTAATTCCCATAACAAGTCCTGAAAAAGCTGTGGGTAGGGTTGTTGAAACAACTCTTTACGACCTTGCTAAACAAAATATTTCCCATATGAACATTAAAATCTATTTTCAAGTTGTTAAGGTTGAAAATGCTAAAGCTGAAACTATTTTTAAGGGTCATGAATATTCAAGGGAGTATCTTAGAAGTCTTGTACGTAGGGGTAGCTCAAGAATTGATGGAATTTTTGATGTTGTAACAAAGGATGGATATAGGGTTAGAGTTTATGCTGTTGCGTTTTCAAGAAGAAGATTAAAACCTTCTCAAGAAACCGCTATCAGAAAAATTATGGAAAAAATTGTTTTGGAAAAAAGTAAAAATTTAACTTATGACCAGTTGGCCCATGAGGTTGTATTGGGAAAGCTTGCATCAGACATTTATAATGATGCGACAAAAATTGCTCCTTTAAGGCATGTTGGGATTAGAAAATCTAAACTTTTGGTTCGACCTGTAGTTTCTGCAGCCTAATTTTTTGGTAAAGCTTATATTTTGTGCATTTGCACTTTTTCTTGGTAGTCAACAATGAAAATATGTGTAACAGCCGTAGCTGGAAGTTTGGATGCCCAAGTAGACCCAAGGTTTGGTAGATGCCAATATTTTGTGATAGTAGACCCAGAAACAATGAGATTTGAGGCGATCCCCAATGTTAGTGCATCAGCTTTAAGCGGAGCTGGAATTCAGGCTGCTCAAATGGTAGTGGATAAAGGTGTGGATGTAGTTATAACTGGACAGGTTGGACCTAATTCATATCAAGTATTGTCCTCAGCAGGAATAAAAATTGTAACAGGTGCTTTTGGAACTGTTAGGGAAGCTGTGGAAGCCTATAAACAGCAACAGTTGGAGGAGGTTAAACGTAGGTTGAAGGAGCTGAGGGAAGGATAAGCTTAAATATGTGCATATGCACAAATTATCTTAGGTGAAAAAAATGGCATGGGGATGGTTTGGTAGAGGAAGAGGAGGATGGTCTGGTCCTTGGCCAGGTAGAGGACCGTGGAGTTGGCTTCCACCATGGCAAAGACCAGGATGGTGGTTTGGTAGAGGCTGGTGTTGGTGGTTTTTAGCTCCTTACATTCTAGGAACTTATGGTTTACCCTACTCATCCTATCCAGGACCCTATGGATATTCCCCATACTATCCTAGGTGGTGATAGATTATGGGTTACCGTTGGAGAAGAATGTATTATCTAACAGGTTTACCTGGTTGGCTTAGATTTGGATATTCACCAGGTTGGCTTGGACGTTCCCCAACAGGACTTCCACCCACAGCACAATGGTTAATCCAAAGTGGATTAATTCCTCAACCAACCCAACAATCTCCGGTAAATCCCTATCCAACTCAACAGCCTCCAATATTTCCCTATCAAACTAAAGAACAAGAAAAACAATTCTTGGAGCAACAAGCAAAAACTTTAGAATCTCAACTAGAATTTTTAAGAAGAAGACTTGAGGAACTAAAAAGAGGTTCAACTCAAACAGTAGATTATTCTGTACCATTCATGCCTTTTGGTTATCCAACTGCCTATACGCCTACACCTGAAGAAGAATTAGCATCTCTCGAAGAATATAGAAAACAGCTGGATGAAGAAGTTAAAGGTGTAGATGCACGAATAGAGGAACTTAGAAAACTTTTAGCCAAAAAGAAAACCTAACTTTACGAAATTTAAAAAATTTCCATCTATTTTTTGGAAAAAATTTTGGAGTTGAGAAATTTTGAAAACTAAAAAAATTAGGGTTGCTCTTCCAACAAATGGTGAAAAAGGTTTAGAAGATACTGTTTCCAATGTTTTTGGAAGAGCAAATACTTTTACGGTTGTTGATGTTGTTGATGGAAAAATAAAAAATGTTAAGATTCTAAAAAATTTTGCTTCAGGTTATAGTTCAGGTGTTGGTCCTGTTGTTGTTAAGATGCTTGCAGATTCAGGTGTTAAAATGGTTATTGCTGGTGAAATTGGACCAGGAGCAACAACTCTCCTAGAACAATACAAGATTGATAAAGTTGAGGTTAAACCTGGTTTAACTGTTAGTGAAGCCATAAAAAATGTTGGGTTAGCTTAATTGGAGAAAAATATATTTCATGAAATGCACATAATCACATTAGTCAACCACAAATAGAGTGGTGGTCAAAATGCCTTTTGGTTTAGGTCCCTGGGGTTGGTTTTTATTTCCTTACATCTACAGCTACACTACACCATATTATGGTTGGACTTATCCTTGGTTTATTGATTGGTGGTGGAGATGTAGATGGTTCCCATGGTTACCAAGATGGTGGTGGACAGGGATCTATGGACCAATAACACCTTGGGGTTGGTTTTCACCGACAATTTCCAGAGAAGAAGAATTAGCAATGCTTGAAGACCAAGCAAAAATGCTGGAAAAGGAGCTTGAAGATACAAGAAGGAGACTTGAAGAATTTAAAAAATAGAATTTTTTAGTTTTTACCTAAAATGGTTGAGGTTAAAACCTTGATGGATTTTGAACTTGAGGAAATAAAAAGAAAAAAATTGTTGAAGATGACTTATGGTTCTGAGGGAAGAAAAGGTTTAAGGGTTTGTGTTCCAACCTATGGTTGGAAGGGCTTAGATGATTATGTTTGTGAGCATTTTGGTAGAGCACCAACCTTTACAGTTGTAGATTTATCCAGTAAAAAGGTGGAAGTAGTTCCTAATACAAGCCAACATATGGGCGGTATGGGTTATCCTCCGGAAATAATGCAAAATCTTGGAGTTGAAGTAATCATTTGTTCAAGTTTAGGTCCTAGAGCTATTAAAATGTTTGAACAATTTGGAATTGAGGTTTATGTAGGAGCATCAGGAACTGTTAAAGAAGCTATCCAAGCATGGCAAGCAGGTAAACTTCAAATGGCTACTGATGAAAATGCATGTAAAATGCATAAACATCAAAAATTTTAAACCCCAAAACAATTTTTTGGTTAAAAGTGTTAGTTGATGATCATTTCAATTGCTAGCGGTAAAGGTGGAACAGGTAAAACTCTTGTTGCTGTAAGTTTAGCTTTATCCATAGAAAATGTTCAATTTTTAGATTGTGATGTTGAAGAGCCTAACAGCCATATCTTCTTAAAACCAAAAATTTTGGAAAGAAAATCTGTTTATGTTTCTATTCCAAAAATTGATGAAAATCTTTGTAACCATTGTAAAAAATGCTCAGAATTTTGTGAATATAATGCAATTGTAGTAGTTCCAAATAAAACAATAGTTTTTCCGGAACTATGCCATAATTGTGGAGGATGTATGCTTGTTTGCCCTCAAAAAGCTATTAGTGAAGAGGAGAAAAAAATTGGTGTTGTTGAAAAAGGGTTTGCTGAAAACTTAGAATTTGTTGGTGGAAGATTAACTGTTGGGGAACCTAGACCAATCCCAGTAATAGACAAGGTAAAAAATGAAATTTTACCCAATAAAAACGTAATCATTGATTCTCCTCCAGGGACTTCATGTCCGGTTATTGCATCCATTTATGGTTGTGATTATTGTATTCTTGTAACTGAACCAACACCCTTTGGTTTACATGACCTAAAACTTATGGTTGAAACAGTTAAAAAAATGAACATTAAATTTGGCGTAATTGTTAATAAAGCAGGGCTGGGAAATAAGGAAGTATACAAATATTGTAGAGAAGAAAAAATTCCAATTTTGCTTGAAATCCCCTACAGTAGAAGGATAGCTGAACTTTACTCGTCAGGGATACCCTTTATTAAGGAGATAAAAGAATGGAAAAATAAGTTTTTAAGTCTTTTTAAAGATTTAAAGGAGAGTTTAACTAGTTGAAGCAAATTGTTGTTTTAAGTAGTAAAGGCGGCACTGGAAAAACAACTTTTGCTGCTTCTTTTGCAGCTTTAAGCCAAAACATTGTTGTAGCTGATTGTGATGTTGATGTTGCTGGTCTTCACTTACTTTTAAAACCTGAAAAAGCAAAGTTTAAACAAGAATTTACAGGCTCAAAATTGGCTTTTATCAATAAAACCTTATGTGTTGAACGTGAAGAATGTGAAGCTTCAAGAGGAATAAAATTAATATGGGAGAAAGTTTTAGATTTTTTGAAGGATTAAGCAAAAGTCTAATATGTTTATTTTAAGTTTTTAATCATTATAAAATTTAAATCATATTTTAAAAGAAGAATTTGGTTGCGTGAAACTTTATGTGGAAATGGAGTCGCCGTTGGCGTGGGCCTGGTAGGCCTATGAAACCTAGATTTATAAATGTGCAACCCAAAGTTATCCAGTTTGTACCTTTAAACCCGGGTGGTTCTCCTATGTTTGAAACAAACCCTATTTACATGACTTTTGATGAATTTGAGGCTTTTAGGCTTATATTTTATGAAGGTTTAACCCAAGAGGAGGCTGCTAAAAGAATGGGAGTTTCAAGAGGAACTGTTTGGAGATGTTTAGATAATGCTAGAAAAAAAATTGCTTCAATGCTTGCTGAAAACAGAAGCTTAATCATTACAACTGAATAAACAATTATTTTTCTTCAAATCTCAAAACTAAAGGTCCCTTATAGCCGCATTCTTCACAAAAATATTGGGTTGGAGTTAACCATCCATCTAAAGAACTTAGATATATGGAAGAGGATAAACTTCTTTTCCACAAACATGACAATATTCTTTTTTCATCTTGGAACACTTAAAATAATATAGTGGTTTAACATTCTTAGGTTTTTCCCAAAAAGTTTAGGTTAAAGGTTTATATTTAGATCGGTTAAGAAAAGATGGATAAAATTTTGAAAAGAAGTTTTTATGCAAAAAATACTGTTATTGTTGCTAAAAATTTACTTGGAAAATTTTTAGTTAGAAAAATTGGAGGAAGAAAACTTATTGGTAAAATCGTAGAAGTTGAAGCTTATCGTGGATTTGACGACCCTGCAAGCCATGCATACCATGGGAAAACAAGTCGAAACTGGTTAATGTTTGGTAAGCCAGGATATGCATATATTTACTTTATCTATGGGAACCATTATTGTTTAAACATAACAACAGAAAAAGAAGGTTTTCCTGGTGCTGTTTTAATCAGAGCTTTAGAACCAGTTAAAGGTATAGATTTAATGAAAAAGTTTAGGAAAGCATCCAAACTAAAAAATTTAACTAACGGTCCAGGTAAACTTACCCAAGCACTTAGGATCACAAAAAAGCTTAATGGTTTAGACTTAACAAAAGAAGATGGGCTTTATGTTTGTTCCGGTCAAAAGAAAGAAAATTTTGAGGTTGTTTCAACCTATAGGGTTGGAATAAAAGTTGGTTTAGATAAACTTTGGAGGTTTTATATTAAAAATAATAGGTTTGTTTCAACAATCAACTAGTTAAATTAACCCTATTGCTCTTAAAAATCTTTGTTTTGGATTCATAGTTGAAGACACAACAATATGAAATGTTAAACCAGCCATTGTTGATGCTTCATCCAAAGCTTTTTTCATATCTCCCACTTCATCAGCCAAACCTAACTTAACAGCCTCCCAACCATAAAAAACTTTTCCAGACTTTAATTCTTCCAAAACTTCAGAACTTAAATTTCTGTTTTCCTTTATATCTCTAACGATTTTTTCAAATATTTTGTTAACCTCATCTTGGATTGCAGCTTTTTCCTCTTCTGTTGGGGACCTCCATGGTGCACCAAATTCTTTTTCTTTACTTGTACTCCAAACCCAAACTTTTATTCCTTGTTTTTCATAGTATTTTGTTAAGTCAACCCAAACAGCTAAAACACCAATACTTCCTGTAATAGTGTTATTGTAGGTTATAATTTTTTTAGCAAATGAAGCTATATAATATCCTCCGGATGCACATTCACTACCCATAACTGCAATCAAAGGTTTAACTTCTCCAACAATTTTAACATATTCGGCAATTTCTATACATGAGTAGGCTATTCCTCCTGGAGTATTAAGATAAAGTATAACTGCTTTAACGTTTGGATTGTAAAATGCATCATTTAACTCTGAAACCGTTTTTTGAAAATCATAAATTGGACCTACAATGTTTATTACAACAATTTGGTTTGTGTATCGATAAACAGAAAATCCTATCCATCCAGCCACTAAAACAATTAAAATTAAACTTACAGCTATTTTTCGATTCAAAATTTTCCCTACCATAGTTTTTGGATTAATCTAGTTGATTTAAAGGTTACCAAAATATTTTTTCCCAACCAAAAATATTGAAGTCATAAAGCTTAATAAACTAATAACTAGGTAAGGTGATTCAACACCTAAAATTTCAGCCATTAATCCACCTGTAATAGGACCAATAGTCATCCCTAAACCAAAACATGCCTCTGTAAACCCTAAAGTTATTCCAACCATTTCTTTTTCAGCCATTTTTGATGCTAAGGATACTGTTACTGGTGAAAGCATACCTGTAGCTAAACCTATTAAGGCTATGGATAAAGCAAAAAATGGAAGAGTTTTTATGAAACCCATTAAAGCCAAAGATATTGAAAGAATGATTAAACCCAAAACAACAACCATTTTTTCATTAAAAATTTTTGAAAGATTTCCTGATTGTAAAAAGGTTGCTGTTCTTGCAACTCCGAAAATAGTGAATAAAATTCCAACATAAAAAGATGTTACCCCAAAACTGTTCGCATAAACTGGAAATATGGAAAAAATTAAACCTATTACAATGCTGTAAACCAAAATTACAAGATATAATGGTAAAAATTTTTTAAAGCCAAATTTCCCATAATTTTTTATTCCAAAAATTTTTATTGGTGTTTTTCTGTAGCCTTTACCTTTGCGGATGAATCCGCAGGAAGCTATAACTCCAGCTGTTAAACCTATAGTTAAAGCTACCATGAACAGAATGTAAAACCCAAATTTTTCAACTATTACTCCACCAAAAAAGGGTCCAACTAAGAATCCTAAAGCCCAAAAAAAGCTAAATCTTCCCAAAATTTTTGTTCTTTTTTCTGTTGGGGTTACATCTGTTATTATGGCTTCAGCAACAGGCCAAAGAAAAGAGTAAGCTATTCCCCCAACAATTCTTATTAAAACTATATCCATTACTTTGGTTGCAAGAGTAAAAAGGAAGGTTGAAAAGGATGTAAGTAAAACTCCAAACACAAAAAAAGGATTTCTTCCAAATCTATCCGTAAGACTTCCAACAAATATGGGGAAAACTGCATAGGGTAAAGCAAAAACCATTCCAATTAATCCAAGGTCAAAATAGGTTGCCCCCAAAATTTTAGCATACAAGGGAACAAGAGGATTGTAAATTCCAACACCTAAAGTTACCATAAACATTGAAATGTAAAGGAAAAAAAGAAATTTTTCAATATTTGACCAGTTTAACAATGCTTAATCATCTTAATCTAAAACATAAGCTTTAAAACTAAATTTTTAGTTGATTGATTTCTCAGCAAGCCTATTTTGATGTAGCCACAGCTTTTGAGTAAAGTTCCTCTCTTTTTATGAGAGAGGAATCCCTCCAACTTTTAAAAAGATTCAAAACCTCATCAACAGTTTTTTCTCCTTTTTTTATTTTGATAATTTCACGTATTGCATCTTTCATAGCCTCGTATCTTCCACTATAGTATCCATAAACCATCTGAATATTCCAACCATCAAACCAACCCAACACTAACCACCATCCAAAATATTCTTATAGGATTATTTGAAATCACCATCTTTATATCCCTTTTCCATGTTAAACTACGATGAACATGTTTAAGCTTAAAATTTTTAAAATTAAACCTGATGGACATGAATGGGTTAGATGTTCTGATTACAAACATGAATCTTATTATTTAGCCGAACTTTGTAAAACATGCGAATATTTTGTTAAAAGAGACTGAGGAATAATAAATGAATTCATAAAAAATATTTAATATCAATTTTTAGTGAAATATTTTTTGGAGGAACATTGAAGATGGTTAGACATGTTACAACTTCGGAAGAGAAAGAACTGTTGAACAAGCTTCAAGCATTGGAAAACTTATGTAAGGAATGTATTGAACTTGGGAAAAAAATAGATTTACCTTTTGTTTATCTTCCACTTCATTCATGGGTTTTACCTTGTTTAGTTGAGGTTAGATGTCAAATGGATGGTTGGAGGGCTGATGTGGGTGTTGCTGTTGAAAGTTTTCCAAGGTTTGGAAGCTACATTGGTGGAGTTGAATATAAGCAGCAACCTAAAAAAGTAAATTGGGAGGAGGTATAAGATGGCTAGACCCAATCCTGAAAGAAAAACTAAATGGCCTTATTATTGGGACCGAAGAATTGAAACAATGCCTAGAAAAGAACTTCAAGAACTTCAAGATAAAAAGATCCGTTATATTGTTCGTTGGGCTTGGGAAAATTCTCAATTTCACCGAAAACTTTGGGAAGAAAAGGCTCCAGGTGTAACTCCGGATGATATTAAAGGTTATGCTGACCTAATTAAGCTTCCAACTTATGTTAAAAATGATATTAGAGCTATTGAAGCTGAAAATCCACCTTTTGGCACAATTATGTCTCTGTCTGATAGTTATCTTTACAAACTTTGTGCTTCAACAGGAACAACTGGAAGACCAACCTACAATGTTTGGACACCTACTGAGGAAGAGTATGGTAGGGATATTATGGATAGATGTTGGTGGACAATGATGATGAGGCCAGGAGACATTTACTATTGTAGTTGGAGAATGGATTACCATTATGCTTGGGGTGTACGATTTTATAAGGCAAGTATAAGGATGGGGATGAAAGTTGTTCCTATAGGTTCATGTCCTATAGGTACCTCACCCCAAATTATGAAGGATTTTATAAATGAGGTTAGACCAACTGTGATTGGTGGGACTCCTTCAGGTATGTATAGTGTAGCCTTAATGTTAAGAGATTGGGGAATAGACCCTCCATTTGAAATTGTTCATACTGCTGGTGAACCTTTACCAAGGGATGCAAGAAAAAGACTTCAAGACATCTTTAACACAGATTATGTAATGGATTTTTTCGGTTTTAGTGAGGAAACAACCTTAAACTGTTGTGAATGTGACCAGATGATTGGTGACCATTGGTGGCATGATGCTTCAGCCTTTGAAATAATAGACCCTGATACTGAGGAAAGATTGGCTGCTGGTGAAAGAGGGATTTTTGTTTTTACTTCACTTGTAAACCATACATTTCCCATGATTAGGTTTAATGTTGAAGATACAACCTACTATATTGAAGATTTATGTCCATGTGGAAGAACCCACTATCTATTCCCAGTAGGAATTCCTGGAAGACAAGAATGGTTAGTTAAGGTTAAAGATAAATACTTCTTACCTTGGGATGTTGAAAATGTTGTAAGAAAATACATTAGTGACCTAAAAGAATACCAGATAGTTAAGGATACCCCGCTTGAACATCCCTATATCCATATTAGGCTTGAACCTCAACCAGATAAGGTTCCTAAAAACCCTGATGATTGGGTTAAAGAATGGGAAGCAAAACTTTCTCAGGAGCTTGGTGCACCAGTAAAAATTGATTATACACCTCCAGGTGGAATTCCAGCACCCATCTGGAAAAAAACCTATGTTATCCATAAATGGAAAGAGAAAAAAGCATAGATTTCTTTTTTGAACCTAAACTTACCAAATTTTTTTGGGACTTCACCTTTTATTG
>NJEB01000054.1 GCA_002254975.1 Candidatus Hecatellales archaeon ex4484_218
AAAAAAGGGGTTTGATTTTTCTTGTCTTTTGACCTAACTGATGAAGAAGGAGTTTTCCTAGTTAAACTTGCAAGAAAAGCCATAACAGAATATCTTAAAAACACAAAAAAAATAAGACCACCACCTGAAACACCTGAAAAACTTAAAACCAAATGTGGGGTTTTTGTAACCTTAAATAAGCTTATAAACCATAAAAAAGACCTTAGAGGCTGTATAGGCTACCCTGAACCCATTCTACCATTAGTTGAAGCAACTATTAATTCAGCTGTAAGTTCAGCTGTTGAAGACCCAAGATTTCCTCCCGTAACCTTAAAAGAATTAGATAAAATTGTTGTTGAGGTAAGTGTTTTAACTCCTCTTCAACTTGTTGAGGTTGAAAACCCTAAAGATTACCCTAAAAAAATTAAGATTGGAGTGGATGGTTTAGTTGTTGAACATGGATGGAATAAAGGTTTACTTTTACCTCAGGTTCCAGTTGAATGGGGTTGGAATGAGGAAGAATTTTTATCCAATTGTTGTATAAAAGCTGGACTTCCACCAGATTATTGGCTTTTACCTCAAACAAAAATCTACAAATTTCAAGCCATTATCTTTGAGGAAGAAACACCTAACGGAGAAATCAAAAAAAGAAGCCTAATATAAATTGTCAGAATTAATTAATGAAAAGTTGAGGATGAAAATATTTTCCGAGAAACCTATAAAAGAACCTAAAAAAAGGTTACATGTTAGACTTGGTAAAAAATTATCTCCTGAGAAAATTGAAAAACTTATTAGAGAAGGGTGGGATGAAGTGTTAAAATGGAAGTTATAGTGGATACAAATATACTTGTGTATGAAACTGTTGAGGATTCCATATACCATAAAGATGTGATGGAAAAACTAGAAAAAATTGATGTTCCATATCTTCTAACAAATATTCTGATAGAGTTTATCCTAGTAATGAAAAAACTTGGTTTAGAAGAAAATTTTATTGTAAATAAGGTTTTAGAGATATTGGAGGATAAAAGAATTAGATTATTTAGTATTAAAAGTGTTGATTTTAAGGAAGCATTAAAAATTATAGGTCAAGAAAAGATGAATACTGGGAAAATTAACGATAAAATAGTTTTAGCTTTAGCTAGAAAAAATAAATTACCAATTTACACCTACGATAAACAATTAAAACGACAAGCAAAAAATTTAGGTATAGGAACAATTTAATCCAAAAAATTCTTTCCTAACAAAAATTAAAGCTAAACTTCAAAAACCATTAAAATTTATAGTTAGACTAGAAAAAGTAGGGATGATGAAAAAATCCTTTTTAAAGGTTTGAGGCTGTGAGGATATATTTTGCTCCTTGTGGTATTGGGCTTGGACATGTTGGAAGAAGTCTTGAAGTAGCTAAATATTTAAAACTTAAAAAGCCAGATTGTAAAATTCTTTTTTCAACCTATTCTGATGCTTTAATTCCCTTAAAAACTGAGGGTTTTAGGTTTGTTGAAGCTCCAAAATTTGAGTATTGGGTTTGGCCTGATGGAACACCTGACCCTTGGAGAACACTTAAATGGTTAAGTGGGAAAATTTTAGGTGTTTTTCTTAAACAATTAAAATTTGAGGTTAAACAGGTAGCATCCTTTAAACCTGATATTATTTTTTCTGATAGTCGTCTTTCAACAACCATTGTTGGATGGCTGCTGGGAAAACCTGTAATTACCATGTTAAACCAGTTTCATGTTGTTGCACCAGGATTTGTTCACTATAAAATTCTTCAAACTTTATCTGATATTTTTTCTTTTACATTTTTAGCTGATGGATGGGGGTTAAGCAGTAAAATTCTTATCCCAGATTTCCCTCCACCATATTCTATTTCAACCCTAAATCTAAGAATTCCCCCTTCCATTAAACGTAAAATTATTTTTGTTGGCCCCATCCTACCAGTAAAACCTGAAAATCTACCCAACCAAGAAATTTTAAGAAAAAAATTTGGGTTTGATAGTCGTCCATTAATTTATGTTGCTGTTAGCGGCCCAAAATGGGAAAGATTTTGGCTTGGGAAAAAGCTTTTAAAATATTTTTCTGGTTTTCCGGAAAAATATCAAATAATTGTTTCTTTGGGAATTAGGGAAAACCCTAATGTTTGGAGGAGGGGGAATTTAACTGTTTATGGTTGGCTTAAGGAAAGGTTTGAGGTTTTAAAGGCTTGTGACTTGGTTGTTGGGAGAGGAGGTCATACAACTTTAACTCAAACTTTGGCTTATGGTAAACCTATGTTACTTATTCCTACACCAGAACAAACAGAACAAATTTATAATGCAAAATCTGCTGTTAAGCTTGGTGTTGCTAAAGTTTTAGACCAACGTAAACTTTCAAAAGATCTTTTACTTTCAAAGATTAAGGAAATTTTTAATGATAAAAAATACTGGAAAAATGCTGAAAAACTAAGAAAAATAGCTTTAAATTTTGATTGTCTTAAAACAACAACAAACCTTATTCTTAGCTACAGTAAAAAATAATTTTAAATTTATATTATATTTTAACAACTTTAACTTCATTAACAATTTTTTCAACAAGTTTTTCAACATCAATTTTTTCTTCAAAATTTTTTAGCTTTTCATCAGTAATTCCATTGTAGTTTTCAGGTGGTGAAAAATCAAAAAAAGTTTTTTTGGTTAGGTTCTCCGGAAAATTAAGTTTTAATCTTAAATCTTCAATTTCTTTTTTCTCAAATCCTATTAAAGGATGAAAAATGGGTAAGGTTGAAGCATCCTCTAGGTAGGATAGTAATCTTAAGGTTTGGGTTGGTTTTGGGTCTAAACTAACTCCAAGAACAATTCCTAAAGCTTTTTTTAAGTTAGCTAGTTTACATCCAACCTTAACAGCTAAACGTTGAATTAGTAAAGTTTTAAGGTTAGAGTTGATATTTTGGGGGATAGAATCTAAAATTTTTTTGAAGGGTGCAACATAAACTTTAAGGTTTGGTTGAGAAATGTAATCTTTTAATGTTTTAGCAAATCTAAAATCTTCTTCATCTTTATTTGTTTGGTTGAGATAGAATGGGATTGGAAAAACACCTCTTTTCATCATCAACCATCCAGCTAAAGCTGTTTTAACATTGTTTCCAAGAAAAATTAAAAGTCTACCTTGACTTCCAACAGGTAAACCACCCCAACCTCTAAAAATTTTAGAATAAATGTAGGCTTTTTTTTCTCTAGCTTCAACAAAAATGGTTTTATCAGGGTTTTCTAGATTAACCTTTAAACTTTTACTTTCACCTAGCTTTTTAAGAATGGTTGAACCAATTTTAACCTCTAAATCTTTACTTGTGTAAGGATGTTTTCCAACTCGTCTAGCTCTAACAGCAAAACTTTCATTTTCACCAAGAATTTTTTCAGCAAGTTTAAGGGAGTTTTCAACAATTTCTTCTTGACCTGTTTCAGTTTCTAATGCTGAAGCTGAAAAATCAACACCAAAAACCTTTAAAACACTTCTACAAATCTCTTCTGGGTTTTCACCTAAAATATAGATTCTCCCCCCCTCTTTTCTTATTCGCCAAAAATTTAATCCATCCAGTTTAAGTCTTAATCTAATCTGTTTAACAAGTAAATCTTCTAATCTTTTCCTAACAGCGTCACTTTTAAGCAAAATTTCTGAGTAGGCTATAAGAGCTACATTACTAAATTTAGTCAAACATCCAACCCAAAAATATGATCTCAAACAAAGACTATAAACTTAGATACAAAAATAATGTTAAAAATCTTGTTTTCTAAGGATAAATCCGAAAATATTATCTTAAACAAAGCCTATAGGTTTAGATGCCGATGATGTAACCTGACAAGTATGACAGAATAATGAAATTTCAGAGTTAAGCTGAGGCTAAAAATTTTTTAGGTTGTTAAAATGTTTCCTCCAACCTTACCTTTAACTTTTCTTTTTTCTTTAATTATTGTTTGGCTGATTGTTTCAATAGCCATGTATTTTGCGGCAAGAATAGTAGTTGGCAGCAAAGCAAGATTTGCTGATGCTTTAGGTTTAGTAATTATTGGTGTAGTTATTGTTGGGCTTGTATCCTTTTTTACCAGAAGTCTTTTAGGCTCTTTTTTTGCATCAATCCTAACTTTTATTGTTTGGATTTGGCTTGTTAAAACTTTTTTCCGGACAAGTTGGCTTAAAGCTTTAGGTATATCCATCCTATCAGTTTTTATGCTTATAGTCATAACAATTATTTTAGCATTTTTAATGGGGGTTACCGGATTTTTCCTATTTTTAAGTTAAATCTCCACAAACACATCTAATCTCATAGGTCAAGGTTAAAAGCTCATCAAAACCTTGCCATGTTTTGGCTGAAATAAGAGGAATATGTTGAGCTGGAATAAATTTTTTAAGCATTTTAGCAACCTCCAAAACTTCCAGTAAGTAAACTTTTACCACAACCAGCAGGCCCCAAAATTAAAATTTTCATCCTAGTTTAGAAAAACTTATCCAACTTTAAAAACTCTTAAACCTTGTTGGGATAATAGGTTGACAGTTAAACCTTCCATCCCCACTATCCTGGTGGAAAACTGTTGATTGGAAGCTACATTCTAGTTTTATTTTTAGAAAAAGATTGTAAAATTAAAATTGGAAGTTTAGGTTTGGTTAAGTTTAAAAAAGGTTATTATGCTTATGTTGGCTCAGCAATGGGCAAAACTTTAAATTTGGAAAAACGTGTTGAAAGACATAAAAAAACTATTCTTGGAAAAACTAAAAATTTAAGATGGCATATAGACTATTTTTTAGCCAGCAAAAAAGTAAAATTATTCTCCGACATAAAAATTAAATCCAACAAAAAAATTGAATGTAAAATTTCAAAAAAACTAGAAAAAATTTCTGATGGGGTTGTTAAAGGTTTTGGTTCTTCAGACTGCAAAAATAAATGTTTAGGGCATCTTTACTATTTTAAGTTTAACCCGATTAGGCTTATTCTTAAAACTTTGAATCTTAAAAATTTAACCTAAAAAAATGGATGAAAAATTTTGTTTGTTAGTTAAGCTGCTGGTTTTTCGATGGAAATTTCTATGGTGCTTACATTTGATTTTCTTGATTCTCTTTCAACAATCTCTGTTCCAATGGATATGTTTTTGACAACTAAGTCTTTTACAAAGGCTCTTTTTAACAATTCAGCAACATCTACAGCCTTACTTATAGCTGCACCTCTAGCTTTCAAAACAATGTTGTTTATTCCTTGGTTAAAAAAGGTTACACATGCAACAACATAGTTCATCACTGGTTTTTTCCCAACCAAAACAACATTAGGTTTAGCTTCTTGTTGTTCAGCCATTTATCCTCAACTCCTTAAGTTTACATCAGCAACTTTGCTTACAATTCCTCCTAAAGATTATCTGTTGCTTAGTTTACTTTTTAAGTCTACGTGACTTATAAAGGTTTTAGAACAACCAATAAAA
>NJEB01000055.1 GCA_002254975.1 Candidatus Hecatellales archaeon ex4484_218
GCATAAATTGGCTGATATGGCAATAAAAATAGAAACAGCAAGACTAATAGTGTATAAGGCTGCATGGAATTTTGACCAAGGAAGAATAGACCCATACTTAACCTCAGTAGCTAAAACCTATGCATGTAGGGTTGCTATTGAGGTTGTTGATGAGGCTGTACAAATTTTTGGAGGATACGGATACATAGGTGAATATGACGTAGAAAGAATCTATAGAGATGTGAGAATAACTGAGATTTATGAGGGGACAAGAGAAATCCAGAAAAACACTATTGCTAGAGCTTTACTGGGGAAATAGCTTTAAATCGTTTAAACTTATTTTTTTACCTATTCAGCTTTTCTTTGTAGTAAAATATTTATTTAATTGTGTAAAAAATTTAGATATAACAATAAATTTTTAGGAGGGGTTTTTTTGTCAACCTATGAATATCAACTAACTTTAACAAAAATTCTGGAAAGGGCTGTTGATGTTTTTCCAGATGTTGAGATTGTTTACCGTAACATTTCCAGATATACCTACACTGACCTTTATGAAAGAGTTCAAAAATTGGCTAATGCTCTTGGAAAACTTGGTGTTAAGGAAGGTGTAAAAGTTGCAACTTTAGATTGGAATACCCATAGACATTTGGAACTTTATTTTGCTGTTCCATGTATGGGTGCTGTTCTCCATATGGCTAATCCAAGACTTTCATTAGAAGAAATAGCTTACATTCTTAACCATGCCGGAGATGAAGTTCTTTTTGTGAATGAAACTTTTCTTCCAATTGTTGAAGCTATTAGTAATAAACTTAAAACGGTAAAACATTATGTGGTGATAACCGACAAAGAAAAGATGCCTGAAACAAAACTCTCATTATGACACAATTTTACATGTTGTTCCGATGTACCATGTTCATTCTTGGGGTATGCCTTACATGGCAACAATGTTAGGGATGAAACAAGTTTTCCCAGGAATTTTTGACCCAAAAATGTTCTTTGAATTGGTAAAAAATGAAAAAGTAACCTATACATGTATGGTTCCAACAATTTTAGATATGATTTTAAAACATCCAGAAATTGACAACTATAAATCCTATCTTGAAGGTTTAACCGTGATTATTGGTGGTGCAGCTTTACCTAGAGCTCTTTGTGAATATGCTCGAAAACTAGGGATGAATGTTTTAAGTGGTTATGGTTTAAGTGAAACATGTCCTGTTTTAACTATAGCCTACCTTAAACGAACCATGCTTGAATGGTCTGAAGAAGAAAAAATTGAAAAATGGGTTAAAACAGGTTTACCTTTACCACTTGTAAATTTAAGGGTTGTTGATGGTCAAGGTAATGATGTTAGAAGAGATGGAAAACAAATGGGTGAAATTGTTGTTAGAGCCCCATGGCTTACAAAAGAATATTATAAAGACCCTGAAAAAACAAAGGCTTTATGGGCTGGTGGATGGATGCATACAGGTGATATTGCTGTTGTAGATAAGGATGGATATGTAAAAATTGTTGACAGGGAAAAAGATGTGGTTAAAAGTGGTGGAGAATGGATTTCAACCTTAACCTTAGAGGATGTAATCCTTAGACATCCAGCTGTTTCAGAGGTTGCTGTTGTAGGTGCTGAACATGAAAAATGGGGTGAAAGACCTATAGCCCTAATAGTTTTAAAACCCGACTACAAGGATAAAGTTTCGGAGGATGATTTTAGGGAACATTTAAAAAAGTTTCCCGAAAAAATTCCAAAATGGTGGATACCTGACAGATTCATATTTGTTGAAAGCATACCTAAAACAAGTGTTGGAAAGATCGATAAGAAAGTTTTAAAACCAAAATACAAGGATATCTTAAAACAAACCTAAAAATACATACTTTTTTAGCCTAATTTTTCTATTTCCATTTTTAATCTTCCTTTTTTGTTTTTTTAATAAACTTTAAAAGTATCTAGCATCATAGTCTTTATATGTCTAAAAAATTTATTCCTCATGATATAGGTCGTTTTCTAGTTCTTCCTGGAAGAAAACTTTACGGTTTTATGGTAAAATCTACAGTTAAACCGGGGGTTCTTCAAAAAATAGTTTCAATACCTGCTGAAAAGGGTTTAACGATTCTTTATGTTTCTTTTTCAGCACCTAGGAAAATCGGTGAACCTATAACAGGTGTAGGTTTTCTTGATTTTACAGATTCTAAGGTTACGCCTAAACAATTAGCTGAAGAAATAGGGAAACTAGATTTTGTGGAGGAGGTTGAAATTATAAAACCTGAAATTGAGGGTTTTATTGCTGATACTATTTCTTTTCCGTTGATGGTGGGGGATAATCGTGCAATTTTGTTAAGGGATGTTGCTATAAAAGGTTTAGTTACAAACATTAGAAAACATTTTGGTTCAGGTGTTGAAGCTTTTCTTTACCATCTAGGTTTTGAAACAGGTTTAGAGTTTGGTAAAAACCATAAAAAGTTGGGGGAACTGCTTGGAATAAAAGATAAGCTTGAAGCATTTAAACACATAAGTACAAACATGTATTTGTGTGTTGGTTATGGTTACATGGAAGTTTTAAAGCTAAAAGAAAAACCACCCTACGCTTTCATAAGAATCTATCATTGTTTTGAATGTGAGCTTGGTAAAGGCGCAAAAAAACCTTACAGCCATTTGGTAAGAGGAATGATTGCTGGAGCTTTAACAGAGATTTTTGGTAAAAAAATGACTGCAAGAGAAATAACATGTATAGCTAAAGGAGATGCATACTGTACTTTTGAAGTTAAACCTGAAAGCTTTAAAATATAAAACCAAAACTTATTCATCTTTTTAGTAGAAGTTTTTTGAGGGCTATTGAGTTTTCTCTTTGGATATCCGGAATGTTATAATACTTTTTTAAGATAATGTTGGAATTTTCTACTATTCCGTAACCATGTTTCTGGTAGAAGGCTATTGCCCAGTAAGCTACATTATACGTACCAACAATCAGTTTTTCTGTTTTATCTTCTTTCACTATAAGAGATTCTAGATGTTTTATAAGAGCTGTACCTATTCCTTTTCTTTGGTATTCAGGTTTAACATAAACATGACGTATAAGTGCAACATCTTTAACATACTCATAACCTGCAACCCCAACAATTTTTCCATTCATCTTTGCCACAAAAAACTTTATTCTATTAGCTTCACAAAGAAACTCATCTAAGGTCATTTGTGGTTCATGATAAACCGGAGGCTTAAGCACTTTCCCATATGCTTTAGCAGCCTCATTGATTATTCCCAGCACCATAAAAGTATCTTCCCATCTAAACTTACGAATCCTTAACATCATTACACCTTTTCTTAATGAGATGTTGTTTAACGATTCAAAAATAAAACTATAAAAATTTAGGTGTTAATATCCCAAAACATTCTAGTTCTTAAATATTCTCTTTCAGCCTTTAAAATTTCCATGTATAATTCTTCTTCTTTTTTTGTTTTTCCAAGAATTTTTGCAGCTTTTGTTGGACCTATACCTTTTCCAGCCATAACTAAGGCTGCTTTTTTACCATAAGTTTGGATTAAACTTGCACTTTTCCATGCTGTAAACCAAATTTTTTCTTCATCAGGTGTAAGTTTTCTTTTAGCTAGTTTTTTCTTAATGATTTTTCCTGTTTCTTTATCATTTTCATAGGTTACCGCAACCAAGGTTGAACCACAATATGGACATCTAATTCTTTCCGGTAAATTAACTATTTTTCTTAAAGTTTCCCAGTCACCCTTAAACAAACATACAAGTCTAACTGTTTTAGAATTCAATCTTTCCTTTAAAAGCTGGATAATTTCCTCTGTTTCTTTAACAGGTCTTAAAAGGTCATGAGGTACAATTTTATCTAATAAAGGTATGGCTAAAGGTGATGGATCTTGTTTTAAAGGTGAAACCTCAACCTTTATCTTTTTATCCCCAATTTTTTGAATAATTTTTTTGGATATTTCAAGGTCTAAATCTTCAAGTAAAACTTCACGGAAAGTTTCCTTATAAATTGGGGTTTCCTTTAAAGCTTTAAGCAAAGATTTTGCTTGAACAATTTTATATTCAGCATCTTTGGATACAACACCAAATCTTTTTGCATTATTCCAAAATCTCCATAAAAATAAATTTGTTTGGTCAAGAGTTACATCTAAAATTTTTTCCAACTCTGTGGATGTTAAAGATGTAAGTATATCCTTAACCATATATGGGTCAATAGGATAAGGTGAAATTAAAACAAACCGGTAAGGGTCAGATTGAACAGCAATCTCCAAACCAGTTTTGGAGGTTAAAAGTGAAGCAACAGCTAAACTTAAAGTTTTATTAGGTTTATCCCCAAAACATCCATGAATAATTGTGTAATTTTCAAAAGATTCAACAACAATCTGCTCATCATGAGGTAAAAGAAAACCTTCCTTAATATGTTTCCGAATAGTTTCAACAACTTTTTGTTTAGAATTTTCATCCAATGGGTAACCTTCAAAAACTGGGTAAGGATTCTCCTCAACCACTATTTTTTCACAAATTTTTCTTCTAAGTTTTCCAACTTCTAATGCAATTTCAAACGGTACTGGTATAACTTCTCCTTCCCATGAGGGAATAGCTGAGGGGCTAGGTTCAACTTCTTCAACCTCAACTAAGGTTTTATCTTCATCAACAGCTAAAATTTGCCAAGTTGAGCCATGAAGAATAAACTGGTTTCCAGGTTTTCCATGTCTTGCAACAAATTCTTGGTCTAAAAATCCTACTCTACGTTTGGTTAAAAAATCAATTACAACATAATGTTTAACTTCAACGATCATGGATAAATTTTCAAAATAATATTTATGGCTTTGTGGAGGTTTAACTCCTACTTTCCCATTATAAAGACGAATTATTCCTTCAGCTTTAAGCTGGTTTAAAGTTTCAAAAAAATCTTCAAAATCCAAATTTATGTAAGGATAAGCTCTGGTAACTATTTTGTAGATTTCTCCCATTTCTAAAAGTTTATGGGTTAAGGTTAAACCAACAATTTGATGGGCTAAAACATCTAAGGCATTATAGTGAATTGATGGCTTTTCAAGTTCACCAGTTAAAGCTTTTCTTAAAATAACAGCAGACTCTAAAATATCATCAGACCATGTTGCTAAAATACATCCTGAAGGTTTTCCCTCAACAATGTGGCTACTTCTACCAATTCTTTGAATTATTTTGGAAACTTGTTTAGGTGATTGATATTGGATAACATAATCAATATACCCAATATCTATTCCAAGTTCAAGGGAAGATGTGCAAACAACAGCTTTAAGTTTTCCAGCTTTAACCAAATCTTCAACTTTAATCCTTGAATCTCTGGAAATTGAACCATGATGAGCTGAAAACGGAAGTTCAGGGTTTAACATTCTAATTTTTAAAGCTAAAGATTCTGTATGTTCTCTTGTATTAGTAAAAATTAAAGTTGACCTATACTTTTTAACCAATTCAAGAATTCTTCTAATCCTACTTATAGTCCCAACAGGAACCATAAACTTCTCAGAAAGTTTTTCATCCTCAACAGTTGTAGATGGGCTTTCAACTTTAACATCCATCTCTTTAAAAGTTTCAACTCTCACAACCTTAACCTTTCTATCTTTTCCAACAAGAAACCCCCCTATAGTTTTTAGGTCTCCAACAGTTGCTGAAAGCCCAATTCTTTGAAAATCTTTTCCAACAATTTTTTGAAGACGTTCAAGTCCAACCATCAACTGAGTTCCACGTTTATCATCAGCCAACTCATGAATTTCATCCACAACAACCCAACAAACATTTTTTAAATGTTTAACCATCCTTTTACCAACCAAAATTGCTTGTAAGGTTTCAGGTGTTGTTATCAACATATCCGGTGGAGCTTCAGCCTGAATTTTTCTTAGTTTT
>NJEB01000001.1 GCA_002254975.1 Candidatus Hecatellales archaeon ex4484_218
TTCATGTCTTCTCTTAAAGCTGTTAAAGCTGCTTCTCTACATAAAGCCTCAATATCAGCACCCACATAACCCTCAGTAATTTCAGCAAGCTTTTCAAGGTTTACATCCTCAGCTAAGGGCATATTTCTCGTATGAATCCTAAATATTTGAAGTCTAGCATTTTTATCAGGCACTGGAACTTCAAGAATTCTGTCAAATCTTCCAGGTCTTAGTAGTGCAGGGTCCAGCAGGTCAGGTCTGTTGGTTGCAGCAATAACCACAACACCTCTAAGGTTTTCCAATCCATCCATTTCGGTTAAAAGTTGGCTTATAACCCTTTCAGTTACACGTGAATCTCCATATCCCATATCTTTTCTTGGAGCAACAGCATCAATTTCATCAAAGAATATGATGGCTGGTGCAACTGTTCTTGCTCTTCTAAAAATGTCTCTTATAGCTTTCTCAGATTCACCAACCCATTTACTCAAAATTTCAGGACCCTTAACACTGATAAAGTTAGCTTCACTTTCAGTTGCAACAGCCTTAGCCAACAAAGTTTTACCTGTTCCAGGTGGACCTGTAAGCAAAACACCTTTCGGCGGAGTTATACCCATCCTCTTAAAAACCTCCGGATGTTTTAAAGGCCATTCAACAGCCTCCTTTAAGGCTTGTTTAACATTTTCTAAGCCACCAATATCATCCCAACATACATTGGGTGTTTCAATAAGAACCTCTCTCATAGCTGAGGGTTGAACTTCCTTTAAAGCCTCCATAAAATCTTCCCTTGTAACCTCCATTTTTTGAAGAACCTCTGTTGGAATTGTTTCTTTCTCTAAATCTATTTGAGGTAGGAATCTTCGTAGGGTTCTCATTGCTGCTTCACGACAAAGTGCAGCAAGGTCTGCACCAACAAATCCATGAGTTATATCCGCAATTTCTTCAAGATTTACATCTTTAGCTAAAGGCATTCCACGAGTATGAATTTGAAGAATTTCAAGTCTACCATTTTTATCCGGCACACCAATTTCAATTTCCCTATCAAACCTTCCTGGTCTACGTAAGGCTGGGTCTATGGCGTTAGGTCTGTTGGTTGCAGCAATAACTATAACTTGACCTCTAGACTGCAATCCATCCATCAAAGCTAAAAGTTGGGATACAATTCTACGTTCAACTTCACCTGTTGTTTCCTCTCTTTTAGGTGCAATAGCATCAATCTCATCAATAAAAATGATAGATGGAGCATTTTCACTTGCTTCTCTAAAAATTTCTCTAAGTCTTTCTTCAGATTGCCCATAAAACTTACTCATAATTTCTGGACCGTTAATTAGTTTAAAGTTTGCATTTGTTTCGTTGGCTACAGCTTTGGCTAGTAAGGTTTTTCCGCAACCAGGAGGACCATAAAGCAAAACACCCTTAGGAGGCTCAATACCTAATCTTTTAAATACTTCTGGATGTTTAAGTGGAAGCTCAACCATCTCCCTAATTTTTTGGATAGCATGACTTAAACCACCAATATCTTCATAGGTTACTGTTGGAACAGCCTCCAATTGTTTAACTGGTTTTTCTTGAAGTGAAATTGTTGTTGATGGGTTAACCATAACAATTCCTGTTGGTTGGGTGTTTACAACCAAGAATTGGAGTGGTTGACCAAGAACACCGATGACAATGTTGTCTCCTCTAACCATTGGACGTCCAACAAGATATTGTTTAACATATTCCTCGAAAGTTTCATCAAACCTAATAGGTTGGGTTGGTGCTAAAACAATTTTTTCAGCTTTTTTAGCTTCAGCCTTTCTAACAGTTACAGTGTCTCCAATACCCACTTTAGCGTTACTTCTCGTTACTCCATCCATCCTGATGATATCAAGGCCTTCATCTTCTTGGTAGGATGGCCAAACTATGGCTGCTGTTTTCTTTCCACCTTCGATTTCAACAATGTCTCCGGTGGATATTCCAATTTTTGCCATTGTTCTTGGGTCTATTCGAACGATTCCTCTTCCAGCATCTCTTCTGGTTGCTGAGGCTACTTTTAGTTGGATTGGGTTGTCCATTTTTTCACACCTCCATTTAGGTTAGAAACTTACCATTAAGGTAAGTTTATTACCAATAAATACATTGACAAACAACTATATAAACTTTACTTTAAAAACAGAAACTAACCAAAAAGGTAAGTAAAACTATTCAAACTCCATCGTCAACTCTTCAAGCTCTTTAAGCTTCCTCAAAATACCAGCCATCTCCCTAAGCTGAGAAATCATAAGCTTACCCAAAACAGATAAAGTATATCCTTCAGGTTTTTTGGTTATAGCATTAATACGGAGTAAATCATCCAAACATTGAGCTATAGTTTTTTGACTGTAACCCAAGGTTGAACAAAGCTCTTTAAAACTAGAGGTTTGTTTTTCAGCCAAAAACCTAATAACCCTATATCTACTCTCGCTGGAGATTATCCGGAAAAGCTCCATTAAAGCATCTAGGTCGTTTGTTGAAACCTCTGTTAAGTTTATTTCTTCTTCTAAAAGGATTTTTCCATCTCCTGTTGTTAATCTTAGCTTTCTAACTCTTGTTCTTGCTTCCATGGCTTTCTCCAAGAATAGTTTTGATTTTATAGTATATATACTTTATGTTTTGGAAAGAAACTTACCATTAGGGTAAGTTTAAATTAGGGTAAAACCAGCAGCCTCAAACATATCCTCCAAATTACCCTTTAACCATAAAACTTCTGGAAGCTTTCCAACCCTACCAACCATTCCATCCCTAACAATCAAAGCACCCCTCACACCATGTACTGATTCAGCTTTTTCCAACCCTTTTTGAATGGAAGCCTCAACATCTTTCCCACGTACAAGGTTACAGATCGCTGTTGCAACAGCATCTGATAAGGTTGCTGAACCTGAAAAAACAATAACAGCATCAGCCTCACCAAAACTTAAAGCATGACTTACCGTTGCTGAACTTGTAGCCAAACCAACAGGAGAATCTTCTTTTTTAAGTTTAAAACCTATCTTCCCAGAAATAGGTGAAAAACCAGCATAAACCCCAACCTTTAAGGAAATTTTTGAATCAGCAGCAATTTCACCTCCATTTTCAACCAAAGAAACCTTAAAACTGTAAGGTTTCATGGATTCAACAGCAAGTTCAGCTAAAGCTCCTGGAACAGCAGCCATAGGTCCAACTCCAACGGTCTCAGCAGCTTCAGCAGCTAACTTGATAATTTTTGGTGAATCCTCAGAAACCTTAACAGGAGTTAATGCATAAAGAAAAACTGGATTTTTAAAAATATATTCTTCCAAAAAACTTCGATTAACTAAAATTGATTGTAACGCTACATGGATTGCTTGAATTTTATCACTTAAAATATGAAGATTTGACTGTTTAATTTTTGTTCTTAACCTGTAAATTCCATTCTTATACTTTATTGGTAAATTTGTTGGAACCATTTTTACTCAACAAGTTTGATGGCTTTGGTTGGGCATGCCAAAAGACAAATTCCACATCTAACACATTTTTTCTCATCAAATTCGATTTCTAGGTTGGGATTTAATTTTAATGCTTGAGTTGGACATGGAGATACACATGCACCACAACCAATACATTTATTCATGTCTATTTCAAGAATCTTTATTATTTCTTTAACAGTTACACCTGAATTTTTTAGAAAACCCAAAACCTCTTCTAACTTTTTTCCTGTTGCTGAAATATCAACCATAAATTCTCCTGAAGTTGGTGTAACTTTTGCCTCTAAAATGTTAATTAAAACTCCAGTTTTAAGGATAGTTTCGGCAAGTATAGGTTTGCTTAAAATTTTATGATTATAAATTAACCTAAACTTCATGGTTTTCTTCCTCCTAAAAGTTTTGCAATATCATCGGTTGTAATTACTCCAACAACCTTTCTTTCATCATCAATAACAGGTGCACCTGAAATTCTATAATCCGAAAGTCTTTTAGCCACAACATCTACAAACTCGTTTTGGTTTGCTGTTACAACTTTTGTTGTCATAACTTCTCTTAGAGTTTTCTTGTTTTGGGCAACTGCTTTAGCAATATCCCATGAAGTAACTACCCCAACAAGTTTTCCTTCATCATCCACAATAGGTACATGGTCAATGTTATGTTCAACAATTAAACTAGCAACAAATTTAACTTCATCAGATGGTTTAGCCGTTATGGCTTTAACCGTCATAATATCCTTAACTTTAGGCTCAAACCTCTGAATTTTTAAAGGCTTAAATTCTCTATAGGATGGAAGAAGCTCAACAGGCTTTGAAACATAAAATTTTCCCTCCTCGATCCATCGTTTTAGAGTTTCAGCTATTGCTTTTGCCTGTTTTAGGCTTGAGAGAGGTGAAGATGGAACAGATTTATCATTTAAAACAACCTTACCAGATTTAAGTTCAGCATAAGAAACTTTTCCAAGACTTGGACGTTTAATTGAAGGAACACCATAATCCAAAACATCTGTAAAAATTTCTTCATCTGGAATAGCTGCTGTTTCAGCAACTTTTAGATTAATAATAGGGATGGGTATTCCAACTCCAACATAAAGGGTTACACCATACTTATGGAAGGTTGCACCTTTCAAGTATTTTGGATTCATATGTTTTAAATCTCCACGAACCATTAAAGTTCCAAGTTGATTTTGTGGATTATGCTGAGTTCCTTCACCAACCACATATCCAATCCCTCCACCCAAAAAAATTCTTGTTCCAATCCCAATAACTTCAAAATTTTTATCTTTGTATAAGGGGTTAAGCTGACCTGAACCTGAAAATGTTACATTTCCCATGTGAGGTAAAAGTGTTCCCATGTAAGTGTAAAGGATATGGTCTGTTGTGTTTGTTGCTGCATTATAACGTTGAGAAGCATTTCTTGGGTTAAGAAGAATAGCTTGATTTAAATCATCTAAGGTAATTGTTGTTTCAACATATCTTCTTGGATAACAATCTGTAACAAAACCTTCACCCCTAAGCTCAACTTCCTTTCCACTAACAAGGTCTTCAATTACATGTCCTCCACCATACTCTAAACCTTTTGTTTCGCTAAGAGCAGTTGCTCCAAGATAAACATCCACAGCAGCGATAGAACCATAAGCTGGAACATCGTTTAGCCAACACTTATACATTTTAATTGGGGGGTCTGAATGTCCAAAATTAAGAAAAACACCTGAACTACACATAGCCCCAAAAGTTCCGGTTGTTACAACATCAACCTCCTTAGCTGCAGCTCCAACTCCATAAGTTTTTGCATACTCCACAAATTCATCTGCGGTCATAACAACAGCATCTCCACGCTGAATTTTTTCATTAATTTCTTTGTAGGTTCTAAGAGTTTCTTTACCTCTTTCAACCATAATACTCACCTGGTTAAGAGGTGTCTAAAATATCGTGTAGCATATTATTTAAAAATTTCTAAAGAAAAAATTACTCTCAGTAATTTTTTAACGAATAAATAAAATTTAAACTACGACTAATTAAACTTTAAATAAGTTTCTTCTAAAAAATATGAAAAGGTTTTAAGTGGTTTTAGTTGGATAAGGTTTCTTCAACTGTTGAGGAGTATCTTAAAACAATTCTTAGGCTTGAGGAAAAATTTGAGATTGCTAAAACTAGTGTTTTGGCTGAAGTTTTAAAGGTTGCTTTAGGAACGGTTACAAATACTGTGGAAAAACTGGAGAAACAAGGTTTAGTTATCCATGAACCCTATAAAGGTATAAAACTTACTGAGAAGGGTAGAAAGATAGCTTTGGAAGTTTTAAGAAGACATAGACTTTCTGAACGTTTACTTACAGACCTTTTAGGTGTTGATTGGAGTAGGGCACATGAAATAGCCTGTAAACTTGAGCATAATCTTCCAAATGATATTTTAAAGAATCTTGAAAAAGTTTTAGGTCATCCGAAAACATGTCCCCATGGAAACCCTATACCCACAAGTTGTGGAGAAATTTTTGAGGAATCTTCAGAACCATTATTAAATCTTAAACAAGGAGATGTAGGTATTATAGTTAAGATAACTGAGGAAGAAAAAGAAATCTTAGAACATCTAAGAAAGTTTAAGCTTATTCCTGGAAGCTTGGTTAAAGTTTTAGAAAAAACATCCGTTGATAGTTTAATGAAGGTTAAGGTTGAGGATGTTGAAGCTTTTTTAAGTTTTAGACTTGCTTCCATCATTAACGTAAAAAAAGTTTAATGTTGAATGGATGATGAAATCGATGGGTGAATTTCAAACCCTTGCAGGAATGGTTGTAGGTAAGGAGGGCATCATCAAAAAAATTGAGGGAGGTTATGGTTTACAAAGACGTTTAGCTTGTCTTGGTTTAAGAGTTGGAAAAACCATTAGGAAGGTGGCTTCAGAACCATTAAGAGGACCTATTGTTGTTGAGGTTGATGGAGGTCATATTGCTATTGGGAGAGGTGTTGCTGAAAAAGTTTGGGTGGAAGTTAAATGAAAATACTTTTGATGGGTAATCCTAATGTAGGTAAGAGTGTAATTTTTTCAAGATTGACAGGAACAAATGTTATTGCATCAAATTATCCTGGAACAACAGTAGAATTTATGAAGGGTACAATGAAGTTTAGAGAAGAAAAAGTTGAAGTTTTAGATGTTCCAGGAGTATATTCTTTAGAACCTACTTCTAAAGCTGAAGAAGTTGCTGTTAAAATGCTTGAAGAAGGGAATATGGTTATCAATGTTGTTGATTCAACCCATCTTGAAAGAAGCCTATACTTGACACTTCAACTTTTGGAAAGAAAAATTCCTGTTATAGTTGTACTTAATCTTTGGGATGAAGCTAAACATAAAGGTATAGAGATTGATAAGGAAAAACTTGAAAAAATTTTGGGTGTTCCTGTTGTTTCAACTGTAGCTATTACAGGTGAAGGAATAAATGAGCTAGTTTCACGTTTAGAAGAAGCTAAACCTGGAAATTTAAAATTAAGTGAGGAAGAAAGATGGAAAAAAATTGGGGAAATAGTCAGCCAAGTTCAAAGGATTTATCATAGACATCACACCTTTTTAGAAGTTCTTGGAGAAGCAAGCGTTAAACCTTTAACTGGTATACCTATTGCTTTAGGTGTAATGTTTCTAACTTTTACCATTATACGGTTTGTTGGGGAAAATCTAATCAGTTATGTTTTTGACCCATTATTTGAGTTTTATACACCCGTAGCAACAATTTTTAGCCATTTTTTAGGTTCAGGTTTAATTCATGATATTTTGATAGGTCAACTTATCAATGGTGAAATAGACTATTTCCAATCTATGGGTTTAATTACAACTGGAATTTATGTTCCATTTGCAGCTGTTTTACCTTATGTTTTTGCTTTTTACCTTGTATTAGGTTTTCTTGAGGATAGTGGTTATCTTCCAAGATTAGCTGTTCTGGTTGATAATATTATGCATAAACTTGGTCTTCACGGCTCAGCTATAATATCTATGCTTTTAGGTTTAGGATGTAATGTTCCTGGAGCTTTATCTACAAGAGTTTTAGAAACTAAAAGACAAAGATTTATAGCTGCAACCTTAATGGCTATAGCTGTTCCATGTATGGCTCAAACAGCCATTATTCTTGGGCTTGTTGGAATGCATGGGGTTTTTGGTTTAGGGATAGTTTTTATCACACTTTTCATTGTTTGGTTAACCCTTGGTTTAATACTTAACAAAATTATGAGTGGTGAAAGTCCAGAAATTTTTATGGAAATTCCACCTTACCGAATTCCCTATTGGGGTGCTTTACTCAAAAAACTTTGGATTAGAATTAGAAGTTTTTTAGTTGAAGCTGTACCTTTTGTACTACTTGGAGTTTTTATTGTAAACATCCTATATGCTTTAGGTATTATTCAGTTTCTTGGTGAAATTACAGCTCCTATTGTTACTGGTTTGTTAGGGCTTCCTAAAGAGGCTGTTGTTGCTTTGGTTATCGGGTTTTTAAGAAAGGATGTTGCTGTTGGTATGCTTTTACCGTTAGGTTTAACCATGAAACAAGCTGTGGTTGCAAGTGTTGTTTTAGCTATGTATTTCCCATGTATTGCAACCTTCACGGTTTTAGTTAAGGAACTTGGAATTTTAGGTATGACAAAATCTGCTTTAATCATGGTTACATTAGCTTTATTTGTAGGCACAATCTTAAATTTAATTCTTTAAAATTAAACCTTAAACAATCTACTGTTTACTATTTAATGCTTTCATGATAACTTTAACAATGGCATCAACAGTTACATTGTTTAAACGGTTTAACCCATTTTCCTCAAAAAACTTACACACAATTGGCTTAATAGATTTCTCATCTGCTGGAACATTTTTTAGGTTTTGGGAAAGTTCAAAAAATTTTTCAGGATAAAAATTGCTGGTAATCAAAATTTCTTTTATAGTTTTATTTTCTAGGTAAGCTGAAATATTAATTAGATTTTTTCCAGTTTTAAAAGAAAATCTTACATTTGCAATTTTATGTAGGTTTGGATTAAAATTCCAATCATCCATAAAAAATTTTTTTGAATAAAAATTTGCTTTTTTCCTCTCATAAATTGTTAAAGGTTCATCCCTAAAATCTATATTCAAATTTTTAACAAAAGCCTTTTCAACATAAGGCTTAAATTCTTCAAATGTTAAAGGTTTTTTCCCAATTTTTTTAAGTTCTTTATTAACCCATGTAACTCTTTTATCTAATGAAAGAATTTTTTCTTTAAGTTTTTCCATATTAAGTAAGCTTTTGAAGGTTTCTAAGTCTAAATCCAAATATACAAATCCATGTTGAATGATTTTACCCCAAACTCTTGCTTGAGCACTACCTGAAACCTTTTTTCCATCAATTAAAACATCACTTAGATTGGATAGGCTTGCTTTAAGCCCAATTTTTTTAAGAGCATCAACCAAACAACCACAAATAAGACTATAAGATTCTTCTATACTTTCCGGTATTACCGGGTTTTTTTCCTCAACAATCAATGAATATGAAAATATGTTTGGGTCTAAAGGACCAACACTTCCACCAGTAATTCTACGAACAAATTTTATTCCATACTCCCAACATTTTTTAAGGTTAAGTTTTTCCTCAACTTTTGTAAAGTACCCCATAGTAAGAATTGGTTTAGAAGCCCTCCAAAAAATAACTGTTGGTTTAAACTTTTTAGACCTAGCTAATGCTTCCTCTAAACCATGAAGTTTTTCAAGTTGAATTAAATTTAGGTCTAAAAAACGCCAATCCTCAACCTGCATACTTTTCTTTTTCCCTCTTCAACATTTTCTCATAATATTTTGAAGCTTTTTTTGCTGTCAGAAGTTTTTTAATTTCAGCTTTATTTTTTAGGTTAATTTTAAAAAGCCAACCATCTCCATAAGGGTCCTTATTGATAATTTCAGGTTTTTCCAGTAATATTTGATTTACCTCAACAATTTTTCCTGAAAATGGGGTTTGAACTTTAACAACAGCCTTAATAGTTTCAAATGATGCAACGGTTTCATTTCTTTTTACAGTTTGGCCAACGACAGGTAGGTCAACATGAACTATTCCTTTAGCTAAAGATTGTCCTAAACTTGTAATTCCAACTTTAGCAACACCATTTTCAACTTTAACCCAAACATGTTTTGTTGTATACAAAAAATCTTCAGGAAAAACAAAATCTTCAACCATCATTTTTCCATCACAACCAACATCACATTTTTTCAGATTAACTATAAAACTTACCTGTTTTAAAGTTTTTTCAGTTACTGTCGACACAACAGCACATGTAATCCTGAAAAATCTTCATTTTTAAACCTAGTTTTTCTCCCTCCTCAAAAACAGCTTTTGATGGAACAGCTATCTTTGAAACTCCTGCTTTAACAGCAAACTTATCCAGAATGTTTCTGTAGACTCCGCCAGGCCTAACACAACCTAGTGAAATTGGTGTTTTTGGAAACATTAAATTGGCTATTGCAATTATTTTTGCAACTTCTTCAGGTTTAGGTGGTGTAACCATCTCCATTGGTGTTCCCCTTGTTGGAATTAAGACGGTTATAACAATTACTGTTGGCTTAAATTTTGAAATTAAGTTTAAAGCTTCTAATTCTCCTTTAATTTTTCCAAAATGTAAACCAACACAAACATGAGGTGAAATATTTTTTATTCCTGCCTTAACCATTCCATCCAACATTAAAGCATAATCTTCCAACCTAAAATTTAAACCATAAACCTTTCTAACAGTTTCAACATCCCCAACAACATCTGGAAGAGCAGCATCCAAACCAGCCTCAACAAGCATTTTTGAAATTTTATAGTTTACCATTCCGGTGTGAGCCTCAATCCATAATCCAAAACTTTTTTTAACAGTTTTAATTGCATCAAGAAAAAGATTTAAAGGTACAATTCCATCTTTTCTACTTCCTCCACTCAATAAAACACCTTTAATACCCTTTTTCTTCAACCGTTCACAAACTTTAACAAGTTTTTCTGGTGTTTCAGCTGGAATCATATGTTTAAGATAATATTTTTGACAGTGGATACAGTTTAATTCACAATCATAACCAGTAATGGATATTGGTGGGAAAGCTTTCATGTAAACCTTTAAAACTCCACCAGTTTTTTTAACCATTAACTTTCTAGAAGCTTCCATTAAATCTTCAAAAAAACTATTTTTTGCTTTAAACAAAATTTTAGCTTCTTCTAGGTTTAAACCCAAACCTTGAATTGCCTTATCCAAAATTTTTTGGGTTTTCCTCAAAGTTCCCCCCCAAATTGAGGTATTCTTTTTGCTAATTGTTTTTTTATAAGTTTTATTTCGGTTTTGGTTGGAAGTCTAGGGTAATTATAGATTTTTGTTGGTGATTCTGTTGCAAAAGGTCTATTACAGTTTGGACATCCGGTTGTTTGAAATGGTTTTCCAGAATCTACAGCTTTTAAGATTTCTTTTCTCTCAATGTTAATGTTTACAATGTTCCCATTTTTATCAAATTCTAGATTTTTAAGTTTTAGTTTGTTTTTATAGGTTAAATAATGGATAAGTTGAAGAACCCTATAACTCTCAACTGATGGTTTTTCAAATTCTGCTAAAGGAGTTCCTTTAATGGGTGTAAAGGCAAATAACCCACAATAAATTTTTTCCTCATAAAGTTTTTGAAAAATTTTTGCTGCTTCAAACTCGGTTTCACCTAATCCAATTATTAAATGGGTTCCAACATAACCATCTCCAAAAATTTTTGCTGCCTCTTTTAAGGTTTTCCAATGTTCTTCCCATCGGTAGGGACTTTTAGCCTTAAATCCTTTAATCTCATCAAAAACTTTTTTTGAACATGCATCTAAAGGAATAACCATATTTGTAACTCCAGCATCCTTAAGTTTTTCTAAATTTTCTTTTGAAATTGCATGGGTTGAAGCAGATATGGGAATTCTTCTTCCAAGTTTTAACCTAGTAAGTTTTACAAGATTTTCCAAATCATCCAACATACCTGGATAATTTACTGTTTGAAAACAAACCCTAAAAATTCTTCTTTTTTCTGAAGCTATTTTTAATGCGTTTAAAACTTTTTGGGTTGGATAAGCTGGATAAAGAGCTCTGGCAACCCTTAACATTTCACTTGTTGCCTCTCTTGCTTGAGCACAAAATTTACAGTTTGCAATACATCTACCATCCCAATAGGTTTGTAGGTAGGCTGTTGTAGGTTTTTCCTTTAAAATAGTTATGTCTAATCCAAGAACTGTTGCAGTACCAATAGAAACTCTAACAAGCTCAGGTTCTACGGTTTCCATCACATAAACCTTTTTGCTGAATCTTAGATTAATAAATAAAAACACTTAATAACGTTTAAAAATTTTAAGTCTAGAGAAAAATCTTGGCTTCCTTAAGCCTAATCCTAGAAAAACTTGCAGCAAATCTTCCAATTCTTGATTACTGTTACATTTTAACTGGAAGAATTAACAAAGCTTTTCCCGTTGTAGCTTACATGTCCAAAAAGAAAAAGCTTTTGGCTCAAACTGAACATTTATCCTACATGTTTTTAGGAATTTTAGCTCAAATATTGCTTCAAACTTATCTTGCACTCCTAATTTTTGCCGGATGTTTTGTTGTAGCTTTCCCATTAGAGCTTTACCTGATCAAAAAATATCCAAATTTTGTAACTTGGGAGTGGGCTAAAAATAAATCTTATAAGTTTATTCTTTCAGTTTTTGGTTGGGTATCTATCAATATTATCTTATACTATTTAACTGGAATAATTATTGGAAAAATTCTTTTCTAAAAAATTGGTTTTTTTAACCTAAACTTTTTATTGGGTGGAACACCGCAACATGCACCATAAAACTCAGTTTTAAATCCCCTATTTTTTACATACTCATAGATTTTTTTTGTTGGTATGGCTATACTTGAAACTCCTGCTAAAAATGTTTGTTTCTCGATTTCTTCTCTAATTTTTCCCTTAGACCTAGCACATCCAAGTGTAATTGGAACATCTGGAAACATTAATCTTGCAAGAGCAGCTATTTTTGCAACATCTAAAGGGTCAACTAAATAATTTTTCATGGGTGTTTCTGGTAAAGGCATTAATGCTGTAACCACAATCATAGTTGGCTTAATGGAGGCTATAATTCTTAAAGCTTCTAATTCTCCTTTAATTTTTCCAAAATGTAAACCAACACAAACATGAGGTGAAATAACTTTAAATCCAGCCTTTTTAGCTGAAACTAAACTTTCAACATATTTTTCTTTTTCAATTTTAACTCCATAAATTTTTTGGGTAGTTTCCGGGGAACCAACAACATCCAATGCAACACCATCAATTCCACATTCAACAAACATTTTTGCTTTCTTATAATCTAACAACCCAGTATGAGCTAAAATAAACAATCCAGTTTTACTTTTAATTTTTTCAATAACATCAACAAAATTTTCAAGTGGAACGGTGAAATCAGATTTACATCCTCCACTAATCAAAACTCCTTTTGCACCTTTTTTCCAAAACCTTAAACATTTTTCTAAAAGTATTTTTGGGTTAGGAGCTTGAACCATAAAATCTAAAAGTTTACGTTTACAATGAAGACAATCTAAAGCACAGTTTTTTCCAGTTATGGAAATTGGAGGAAAAAAGGTTGATGTATAATAAAAATTTATTTTTTTCCCAAATTTTTCATAAGTTAAATTTCTTGCTTTCAAAAATATTTTTTCCAAAAATCTTTTATCATTACTTTTTAAAATTTTTTCCTGAAAATTTTTAGTTACTGTTTCCATTTTGATTTTCATTCATCCTAAAATTTTTTCATGTTTATAGTCCATAAGGTAAAGCCAATCTTTTGATAAATATTTATGTTTAAGTTTTAAAGCCAAATTTAACTCTTCAGCCATAAGTTTCCTTTTTTTAAGTTGAATGTTTAATGTTTCTTCAAAGCCTTCTTTTAAAGCTTTAAAAGCCTCCTTAACCAAAACTTTTCTTCCTAATTCTCTATTTAAACTTGTAAGTCCATCTTCGATTTTTTTAGGATTTCCCGGTAGATTTTTTAAGGGATTAACCAAAACTTTACCCATAGTTTCATAATCACAATCCAAAAGAAAACTTCCATTAACCATTATTAGGTTTCCATCCATCAAACCTGCATTACCAGAAATTTTTTTTCCATCAACAACAACAGCATTAAACTTTTTTTCATGAAAAACGTTATTCAACCCAAATTTTTTTAAAGCTAAAACAACACCTTTAAGAATAGTCTTGTAAGCTTCTTCCATCCAACATGGAATTTTTGAATGTTTAATGTTTACTATTACAGAGTAAAGTAACTGGTTTTTATCACAGTAAACGCTTCCTCCACCCAAAATTCTTCTAACCACATGAAATCCAAGCTTTTTACATGTTTCTAGGTTAACCTCTTTTTTTACAATTTGGTGGTAACCAACATAAACACATGG
>NJEB01000056.1 GCA_002254975.1 Candidatus Hecatellales archaeon ex4484_218
GGCTCTGTTAAGGCTGTTAACCAAGTAAATTTAAAGGTTGGTAGGGGTTGTATTCATGGTTTACTTGGTCCTAATGGTTCTGGAAAATCTACGTTGATGAAGATGATTTTAGGTCTTGTTAAGCCTGACCAAGGAAATATTAAGGTTTATGGTTTGGATGTTTGGAAAAATCCTGTTGAAGTTAAAAGGATGATTGGCTATGTTCCTGAAACACCCCAACTTTACGAATTTTTAACTGGGCTGGAATACTTAGATTTTGTTGGAGACTTATATGGAATTCCAAACAACGAGAAAAAAGAAAGAATATTGGAGTTTTTGGATGCTTTTGAGCTTAAAGGTTACGAGAATAAGCTTATAGGTGGATATTCTCAAGGTATGAAGCAAAAATTGGCTATTATTGCTGCATTACTCCATAAACCTAAACTGTTAATTTTGGATGAGCCTTTAAATGGTTTAGACCCTAAAACTGCAAAAATTGTTAAAGACCTAATCTACCGTTTAGCTGGGGAAGGTGTTACAACATTATTTAGCACTCATATTTTAGAAATTGCTGAAACAATCTGTAAAAAAATTACAATAATGTATGAGGGTAAAATTTTGGTTGAAGGTTCTCCTGATAAGCTTAGAAAATTAGCTGGAATGTCTAATTCAAGTTTAGAGGAAGTTTTTCTTAAATTAACTGGAACCAGTGATATTCAACAAATAGTTGAAGCTTTAGCTAAGTGAGGATTAAAATTGGAGGTTGAAGATTTAAAAGTTTTAAAAAAAGAAACAAGCATATTTTTAATTTTAACTTTTACATTAACCTATCTTCTATGTTTTATTCTTTGGTTTAACCTAACCCAAACATCCCAAACCTTAACAATGTTTGCTTGGAAAAAAATGGTTTTTGTTTTAATGGCTCAACTTATGATGCTTATTCCAGCATTTTCAGCCTTAATCTTAAACCTATACCTATTTAAAAGGGGAAATTTAACACCTAAAAAAGCAAAAATATTTTTCTACTATTTTTTTGTTCTTACTGGAGTTTATGTGGTGGTTACCATTCTTGTTTTATGGAGACTTTTAACTTTTCCAGTTGTAAGCATCATTACAACAACCATAATCTTAACTGGTGTTTTATTAATCTTTATTTTACATCTTAAAAAAGGTTGGAGGGAGGAGTTTAAAAAAACAAAAATTTCCTTTGGTAAACCATCCCTATATTTATGGTTTGGCTTAATGCTTGTAGGCTTCTATCTGCTTAACTCATTTCTAAATTGTGTATTTGGTTTTGGTATACCTGTTGATGTTGGTAAAGTTAAACATTTAATTTTTACACCCATCAGTTTACCTGTTGAACTTCTTCTACTTTTAATAGGTTTTCAAATGATTATTTTTGGCACAATTATGGGTTTACCCATACTTTTTGGTGAAGAATTTGGTTGGAGAATTTTTCTTCAGGAAAGATTAACAAAAATTTTTGGTAGGGTTAAAGGTGTATTGTTGCTGGGTGTGATTTGGGGTTTATGGCATGCACCAATTATTATGATGGGTCATAATTATCCTGGATACCCTATTCAAGGAGTATTTTTGATGACTTTATACACGGTTAATCTTTCAATTTTGCTTGGTTTTGCAGTTTTTAGGTCTGGGAATGTTTGGCTTCCAAGTTTTCTTCATGGAATTAACAATCAAACCTTATCCTACCTAACCCTATACATTTGTAAACCTATAGACCCATTCTACTGTTTTGGTTTAGGTTTGTATGGTCAAATATTGTTTGTTGCTGTAGCAGCCACCATCCTTTTAGGCTTTAAAGATTGGAGAGTACCGGAAAAATGGTAAAAATAAATTTTAAAACTGTTTTTAGGATTGCATGGATTTTTTCAACATCATCAATTAGGACCTCAACTAAAAGTCTCATTAACCCTAACAGTATACTTAGAAAACCAACAATTTTTTTGGTTGTTGATGTTATTACTTTTGTTGGGGTTTTTCTTTTAACAACAATTTTTCTCAACAAGATTTTAACAACTTTAAATGTTAAGGTTTTAGCCTTCCAAATTTTTGCTGGTTTTCCAGCTTTACTTACAATGTTTATGGTTATTTATGGGGTTTTATGGGAATTTAATCCTTCAACAAGAGGTATTTCAAAAGATACCATTAATTGGCTTCCGGTTAAACCTTCAGAATATGTTTTAGGTTCAGCTTTTTCTCTCCTATATGTTACCTTATGGGTTTTGGTTGCATGTTTAAGTTTAACTTTAGTTTTTGCTTTATATCTTGGATGGATAAATGTTTGGCTTATATTTTTAGGCTTATGTTTAACCTCAATTTTTATTGGTGCATTTTTTGCTGAAATTTTAAAAGATTTTATTGGAAAAATTTCTTTAAGCTTCTATAAAAGAGGTAGAATCGCAATCCCTGTGAGGATATTTACCACAATTATTTTGCTTGTGGCTATTATGATTGGCTTCAATGTAAACATTATGTATAAGTTTCTTCAAACTTTTGTTTCCCAAATAAGTTTAGCATGGTTTATTCCATTTTTTTGGTCTTCAATAACACTTACAAGTTTTTTTGAAGGTAATATTGTTCAAGCAACAATTTTCGGAATTTTAAGTTTAACTTTTTGTTTAGGAGTTTTCTGGGTTTCAGCCAAACTTAAATTTAAATTTTGGAGTTTAACACCAGCAACCATAACCTTTACCCAAACAATCTACAAACCAAAAATAGGTTTCTTGAATAGGCTAGGTTTTAACCAACCAGCTGCAGCTTTAATCCGGAAAGATTTAAAAGCTTTAATCCGTAGGAGAGAAATGGTAGTACTTATAGCTTTACCAGTAGCTTTTACAACTCTAACCTTAATCAATACTTTTCTAGGTAGCCAAAAAATGAAGTTTGAAGTTGTTTATTTTAATCTTCTTTTAGCCCCATTTATTTTTGCACTATTAATATCTCTTGCAAGCATCGGTCAAGAAGGAAAATCAGTATGGAATATTTATGTTGCACCAATCTCAATCCAAGAATTAATTAAAGCTAAACTTGGTTTTACACTTCTTCTAACCATACCCATTTTAATTGGAGAACATTTAATACTTATCCCCCTTTTAAACATAAATTTTCAAACTTTCCTAATTCTTCTACCGGTTTCCATGCTAGCCCTTACAGAAACAGTTTTAATAGGTTTAGGTTTTGGAGCAAAATATCCGGATTTTAGAACCATACCAAAAACACGTTTAGTAAGCCAAACAGGAGCTTTACTTGGCTTTCTAACCTGTGGAATAGCTGTATCAGCAACATTCTTACCCTTAATCATCTACAAACTAAAAATTTTAAATCTAACCTTACCCTTAACCTTCACCCTAAGCCTAACCATAGCAGCAATCATCCTTATTTTAGCCTATAAACTCCTAAAAATAAGCTACAAAAACCTTTACAACAAAAAACCATCCTAAAAACAAAAAATTTTTAGTGCTTATCTAAATCCTTCAATGAATGCTTTAACATTTTTTCCTAAAACTTCTAAGTTATAGCCCCCTTCTAAAACGGCATATCTTCTTCCCTCACATTTATCTTCAGCAAAATTTTTTAGAAGTTTTCCTATTTGCCTATAATCTTCTGTTAGAAGTATTCCTCCCCAATCTTCTAAATGTCTATCAAATCCAGCTGAAATTGCAAGTAGGTCGTAATTTTTTTGGGTTGATAAAAAACTGGATAAACTTTCAAGCTGATATTCTCTGTTTCCACTGGGTAGATGGTAGTATGTAACATCTAAAACGTTTTTAAAAGTGTTTGCTGTCCCATCACCAAAATGTAGGTCAAAATCAACAATTAAAACTTTTTTCACTTTTCCTTCCCTTCTTAATTTTTCAACAGAAATTGCTAAATTGTTAAAGTAACAAAAACCCCAAGCATGGTTTGGACTTGCATGATGACCTGGAGGTCTTATAAGACCAAAGGCTGGTTCTCCTTCAAAAGCCAATCTTGCAGCCTTAATTGCTCCACCAACAGCCAATAAAGCAACCTTGTAAGCTTTAAGCCTCTTAACATTTTCAATATGGTTTTGAGTATGAACAAGTTGAAGGTCTTCCTCAGTTGCAGCTTCAGCCTCAACAAACTCAAATTTTTCTTTTAACTCATCATAAATACATTCGATTCTTCCAGGTTTAGATGCAGGATCACCAGAATAAACCTCTTTAAACCTTTCATGGTAAACAATTTTCAAATTTAAACTTCACCAAAACATAGATTATTTTTAATAGTTAAATTATTTCTGATTTTTTAAATTCTTCGATTTCTTTTTGGTTGTAACCTAACATTTTAAGGATTTCTTCTGTATGTTCACCGAATCCGGGTGCTGGTGTTCTAATTTTTCCTGGTGTTTCAGAAAATTTTATTGGTATTCCTAGAATTTTAATTTTCCCTATGGTTGGATGTTCAATTTCAACAGCCATTTTTCTATGGGTTATTTGTGGGTCTTGAAAAACTTCATCCAGAGAATATACTGGTCCAACACAAACATCCATTTTTGAAAGTTCTTTAAACCATTCATCCCTAGTTTTTGTTTTAAAGATTTTTTTTAGAGCAGAAAAAATTTCTTCTCTTTTATTTGTATCCCATTGATGTTCAGCAAATTCTTCTTTTCCAATTGCTTTACAAAGATTTCTCCAAAATCTTTCCTCAAGGCAACCTATACTTATATATTTTCCATCTTTAGCTTCGTAAACATTGTAACATGGAAAATATCCTGTTAGGTTTGTTCCACCTCTTTCCGGAGGTTTACCTTCAGCAAAATATAGGGCTGATGTATGGGTTAAAAGTGAAACAGCACCATCCGTCATGGAAACATCAATATATTGGCCTTTCCCTGTTTTTTCTCTAGCTATTAAAGCTATTAGGATGGATATGGTTGCAAGCATACATCCTCCAGCCAAATCTGCAATTTGAATTCCTGGAATGATAGGTGGACCACCATATTGACCTGTTAAACCTAAAATTCCTCCAATTGCAATATAGTTTATGTCATGACCAGGTAAATCTTTATATGGGCCATTTTGACCATAACCTGAAACTGAACAATAAACAATTTTTGGATTAATTTTTTTGATAGTTTCATAATCAACTCCAAGACGTTTAGTTACACCAGGCCTAAAACTTTCAATAACCACATCTGATTTTTCAGCTAGCTTATAAAAAATTTCTTTACCTTTTTCTGTTTTTAGGTTTAAGGTTATACTTTTTTTGTTTCTATGAACGGAA
>NJEB01000057.1 GCA_002254975.1 Candidatus Hecatellales archaeon ex4484_218
CATCTTTCTAAAACAGTTACACTTTGGGCTAAAGAATATAATGCAAAATTTATTGTTGGAATTACAGGTATAGCTATACCCAACAGACTTGAAGTTGAAAAACCAACAGTTTATGGTGTTGGAAACACTGAGGATACAAGAAAACTTCTTCAAGAAGCTAAAATTCCACCATTCGAAGAGGGAATTCTTGTTGGAGCTTATGCACTTTTAATTAAAGAATGTATGAAGGAAAAACAACCAAACATAACTTTGTTGGCTGAGGCTCATCTTCAATTTCCAGACCCAGGTGCAGCAGCTTCAACCATTGAAAGTTTAAACACACTTTTAGGAACCAACATTGAAGTTAAAAGTTTATTGGAGAAGGAGGAAGAGATAAGAATTAAAGCAAGGGAGCTTATGCGTAGAACTAGAGAACAAATGCGGAGTCTTCAGAAAGTTCAGGAGCAGGAGCTTAGAGGAATATATGTGTAGGGGGTTATGGGATATATGTCAACTCGTAAAAGACGTTCAATTTTTGAGCTTTTTGAGGAAATTAGAAACCAAATAAACAGGATGTTTGAGGAAGTTTTTGAACCTATTTTTCCGCTTGAAACCCCTATGAGTGATGTTTCTAGAAGAGAACTTCAACCTTTAACTCATGTTTCAGAAACAGCTGAAAACATTATTGTTACTGTTGATTTACCATGTGTTAGAAAGGAAGATATCAAAATAAATGCCACGGAAAATATGGTTAAGGTTGAAGCACCCATGAAGGAATGTGTTAAGTTTAGTCCTTATGGGACTATTCAAAAAGAAGCTGAATTTGATGTTTTTAAGAAAACTATCAGACTTCCTGTTGCTGTTGAACCTAAAAAAGCAAAAGCAAGGTTTAAATCAGGAATTCTTGAAATAGTTCTCCCCAAAAAAACTGTAGGATTTAGAATACCGGTTGAATAACAAAAATGAGTAAACCATTAAAAATTTTTGATGAAGTTTACATTGTTGAGGGCCTACGATATCTAGCCCCTCTGATTGAATGGTTTCATACACCCGGAAGTATTTCTATTCTGCTTAAAACAAAAGATGGAAACATTCTTTTTGCTCAAGATATTCATGGACCTTTCCTACCAGAGTTTGGTTCAAACTTAGTTGATTGGGGTAATCAATGAAAAAACTTTTAAGCTTAGATTTTGATGTGCTTGCAGAAGGACATTTTGGCGTCTATAAACCAAAAAATAGGGCTAAAGAATACATAAAAAATTATTTGACCCACTATGGACAAATCTGAAAAATCTTAGGCGTTTCGAAGTTTTTCAGCAATTTTATCCAATTTTTCAGGTTTAATCCCTGAATCAAATCTTCGTTGCAATGTCAAAAGCATGTAGGATGTTATAAATACATCGTGTCTATAGCTTGGAACCACAAAAATATGAACATGCGGAATTCCCATCCCCCTCGAAAACAACGCAACAAAATCTGGATTGTAAACTTTTTTAATTTTTAAAGCAACAGTCTTAACAGCCTTAAAAAGCTTAAACAAATCCTCATCATCTAACTCATAAAATTGTTCAACATGTTTTTTTGGAATAACCAAACATTGACCTTCTCCAAATCTAGGGTTAACATCCAAAATAGCTATATTTGATTCATCTTCGTAAATTTTTCTTGCTTCAGCTTTTCCTTCAACAATTTTACAAAAAACACATTCTGCAGGTTTAGCCATTTAAACCACCCTTCTTCAAATCCAAGATTGTAGGAATAAAAAATATTTCTAAAAAAATCTTGCATATAAAAACTTCTCTATCAACAAATAAGTTTGGGCTCAGAACTCAAGATCTACTTCATCGATTTTTCTCTGATGGGCTAGAGTCTTCATAGCCCAAAAAATTAATGGGAGTTTCAGCCTAAATAAGATTTCCTTTTAAATAATTGTAGATTTTAGGGTTTGGAATAACCATTAAAGCTTCATCCGGGTCTCCTATTTCAACAGCTTTACCTTCAAGGTATAATTTTCCAACTAATGCTGAAAGAATAGCATCAAGCTCATGTTCAGTTATTTTTTTCTTGTTTATATCACCTTTAATTCCATAATCAATTAAAGCTTTTCTTAACTTTTCTAAGCCCTCCTTTTTTCCCGGAAATCCAAGAATTATTTTTATGCTGTTAGGGAAACTTTCAATCACCTTAAAACCTTTCTGACTTAAAATCTTAGTTAAATTTATACCCCTAAGAGTTAATTTTCGCATTGGACCTAAAGTTAAAGGGAAAAATTTTATTTTAAGCTTTAAAAGAACCTTATCACATTCTCTTAGATGACCAGCTTTTCTACATTGACAATCATCTTTTAAACAACATCTTCCTCTAGGAAGAGCAAGTGGAGCATCAATACTAACAATAGTAGGTTTAACAGCTAAAATTTCATTCACAATTTCTTCATCCTTATAAAGAAGTTTTGTTTTTGCATAAAGACCCATATCCAAAATACAAAAACCTGTTGGTCTTGTTGGGGAACCAGCTAAATCAACACCAGCAACCTTCAAATTTTCTCTCCTAACAATTTTTATGGTTAAACCTTAACTTTAAATCATCTGGTTATATCTATATCCTATAAGTCTTTAAGGAGATGAGAAAATGCAAGTTTATGTTCCAAGTTTTTTGACATTTCTTATAATTATCATCATACTTGGATTTTTAGCTTCATCCTTAAAAATTGTTAAAGAATATGAAAGAGCTGTTATTTTTAGGCTTGGAAGATTGTTGGGTGCTAAAGGTCCAGGAATATTTTTTAGGATTCCTGTTGTTGATGTTTTTAGAGTTGTAGATTTAAGAGTTGTAAGTTTTGATGTCCCAAAACAAAGAATTATTACTAAGGATAATGTTACTGTTGATGTTGATGCTGTAGTTTACTACAGAGTTTTCGACCCAATTAAGGCTGTTGTTGCAGTTGAAAACTACATCTATGCAACAAACTTACTTTCTCAAACAACACTTAGAGATGTTATTGGACAAGTTGAACTTGATGATTTGCTTTCGAAACGTGAAGAATTGGGGAAACGTTTAACAGAAATTATAGATGCAGCTACAGACCCCTGGGGGATAAAGGTTACCCAAGTAGCTATAAAAGATGTTTCTTTACCGGTTGAAATGCAAAGAGCAATTGCAAAACAGGCTGAAGCTGAAAGAGAAAGACGTTCAAGAATAATAATGGCTGAAGGAGAATTTCAAGCTGCGGAAAAAATGGCTGAAGCAGCCAAAATGTATGAAAGAAATCCTATGGGTATGAGGCTTAGAGAACTTCAAACTTTAACTGAAATTGCAAGAGAGAAAAATATGATAGTTGTTACAACAACAGGTTCAAGTCAAGATTTAGCAACTATGCTGGGAATTGTGAAAGAGGAAGCAAAAAAACAAGGTTAAAGAAAACCAATGAATAAACAAAAAATTTTCTACATAATTTTAATTTTAACTTTTATTTTAGCTTTAGGATTTTTTAGTGGAAAAACCTTAGCTCAAACAGAAAAAATTGTTGTTTTAAATTTTGAAGGAACAATTTCAACTATGAGTGTTGAACTTTTAAAGGAGGCTTTAAATTATGCTGAAACAGTTAATCAACCAATTGTGCTTCTTATAAATACTCCAGGTGGAAACTTAGATTCAACTTTTGAAATTATTAAACTTATTGAAAATTCAAAGATTCCTGTGATCGGGTTTGTCTATCCAACTGGTGCAACAGCTTGGTCTGCTGGAACCTATATTTTGTTTTCAACCCATGTTGCAGCAATGGCACCTCATACAATTATAGGTTCTTGCCAACCAGTTGCTCTTTCTTTTGAGGGAAGCCAACCAATTAATGATACAAAAATGATTAATGCATTAACAGCCTTCCTTGTTGAGAAAGCTAGGATGCATGGGAGAAACGAAACTGTTGCTAGGTTATGTGTTAAGGAAAATTTGAATTTAAATGATGAACAAGCAAAAAAATGTGGTGTGGTTGAAGTTTTAGCGTCATCTTTGGATGATTTAAAAGAAAAAATTGATGGTTTAACTGTGGTTACAGCCTTAGGAGAATATACAATTAAAAGTAGAGATGCCGAAATTGTTGAGTGGAACCCCAGTCTTAGAGTTTTAATTTTAAAGACTATTTCTGAACCTATGATTGCTCTTTTTCTACTTATGATTGGACTTTACACTTTAATTCTTGGTTTAACTTCTCCTGGGGTTGGAGGTGAAATTGTAGGTGGAATTTTGCTTATACTTGGATTGATAGGTTTAGGGATGATTAAAGATGTTAATGTTGGAGCACTTTTGCTTATAGCTATAGGTGCAGCCCTCCTGATTTATGAACTTTTTACTCCAGGTTTTGGAATTATTGGAGGTTCAGGTGTTGTTAGCACCTTAATTGGAAGCTTACTTTTATTTCCAAGACAATGGGCTATTTCTCAGGAATGGTTAAACATGCTTTATCTAGCAAGTATCATCATTCCTCTTGTTTTTGGAGGATTTTTTACTTTTGCAGCCTACAAAATAATTAAAGCTAGAAGAAAACCTCCATTTTTACGTTTTTTTATCGGAGAAGAAGCGGAAGTTGTTGAAGAAATAACTCCGGAAAAAGCTGGGTTTGTAGTTTATAAAGGAGAATATTGGAAAGCCAAATCCAATGAAACAATAAAACCCAAACAAAAAGTTAAAATTGTTGGGAAAGATGGTCCTATTTTAATAGTTAAACCTAAAAAAGAAGAATCTTTAACTGTTTCCTAAACATAGAAGGGTGAAGGTCTTCTTCTAAACTCTCTTGTGACCTGTCCAATAGCCTCAGTTTGAATCCTATGTAAACTTTCAAGTCTTCTTTTCATTTCTATTATTTCTCTGTTTAATTTTTCAAGGTTTATTTCTAACCCAAGAATTTTTGTTACAACCTTTAAAACTTCTCTTGCAGCTTCCATGTCAGGATATTCCCCTTTGGTTGCACCAAGCAACCCTACAGACTCAAGATTTCTTTGGTCACCAAGTCCTAAAATAATTCCACATGCACCCGTAATTGCACCACTTCGAGTTATGCTAACACCTAAACTTTTTAACTCCTCACCTAAATGAGGTTTGTTAAAAACTCCATAAACCTTACCCAATTCTCTCTCAAACGGCGTTTGAAAACCTCCAATAGCAATAATTTTTTCACATCCGTATTTTTGAACAAAATCAAGAACATGTTCAGCAACTTCATATTGACCATAAATTGTTGGT
>NJEB01000058.1 GCA_002254975.1 Candidatus Hecatellales archaeon ex4484_218
ATGCCGCTTCCTTCTCATTTTCAACCACAATAATTGCACAATTTTTTCTCAAAGCATCTTTAGCAACCTTTTTTTCAGATTTTTTTGATACAAAATCTAAAATTTTTTCTTTAACCTTGTAAGCCAAATTTTCAGATGTTGTAACCAAAATTGAAACCGAAGAACTATCATGTTCAGCTTGAGAAACCATATCTACAAATACAAGATTTGGGTTAGCATTTTTATCTGCAAAAACCATTATTTCTGAGGGACCTGCAGGAAAATCTATTCCTACTTCACCATAAACCATCATTTTTGCAGTTGTAACATAAATGTTTCCAGGTCCAACAATTTTAGCAACTTTGGGTATTGTTTGAGTCCCGTAGGCTAATGCACCTATAGCTTGAACACCTCCTACCCTATATATCTCATCAACACCAACCATATCCAATGCAACAAGGATAGATGCATTTACTTTTCCTGTTTTTGTTGGCGGTGTGCATGCAACAAGTTTTTTAACACCAGCAACTTTTGCAGGAATACCTAACATTAAAGCTGTTGAAGGATAAGAAGCTTTACCGCAAGGAATATACAAACCAACAGATTCTACTGGTTTAAAAACCTGTTTTACATAGATGCCATCAGAATTTCTTAAAACTTTTTCTTTAGGAAGCTGATTTTCATGAATTTTTCTTAAGTTTTTTGAGGCTTCCTCAATAGCCTTAATCAAACTTTTAGGAATTTGATGGTAGGCCTCCAAAATTTCTTGTTCTGAAACTTTTAATTTTTCCCTTGAAATTTTAACTCCATCAAATAATCTTGTATATTTTAGGATGGCTTTATCGCCGTTTCTTTTTACATCCTCCAAAATTTTTGAAACATTTTCTTTGTAAATTTTAAGATTGGGTTTGTTTCTGCTAAAAATTTTTTTAAGTTCTTTTTCTTCAAGTTCGACAAGCCTTACTGGTTCAAGCATTATTCTTTCAACCTACCCTTAACACTAGGAATTTTATTTTTATGTTTTAGCTCAATTTTTACAGCTTGACTTAAAGCTTTACCTAAAGCTTTAAAGGTTGCTTCAGCTTTATGATGGTCATTTAATCCTCTAAAATCTACAATATGAAGGTTAAATTTTCCACCTTCAGCCATAGACCTTAAAAAATGGTTTACCATCTGAGAAGGTAATCCTTCAACATTCTCATACTCAAATTTTAGATTTGATTCAAAATATACTCTACCTGAAAGGTCTAAAGAAACAAGAACTAAAGAATCATCCATGGGTATTATTGCATTTCCAAATCTGTTTATTCCCTTTTTTTCACCTAAAGCCTTATTTAAAGCCATACCTATGGTTAATCCAACATCCTCAATTAAATGATGGTTTTCAGGTTTAGTTTTAGATTTAGCGTAAACTTCTAAATCAAATCCCCCATGAAAAGCAAAAGAATCCAATAAATGGTTAAAAAAATCATTTTCAGTTTGAATTTTTGTTTTTCCTGAACCATCAAGATTTAAAACTACTTTTACATCTGTTTCTTTGGTTGAGCGTTCAATTTTTCCTCGACGCATAATTTAAAGCCTCCAAAACTTCTTCTAAACTAAAAATACCTTCATATAGGGCTCTTCCAACAACCACACCTCTTAAACCAATTTTTGAGAGATTTAAAACATCTTGAATAGAAGATATACCTCCAGAATAGGTTATAGGTATTTTTGTAGATTTAGCAAGTTTAGCCACATATGAAATATTAACTCCTTCCATCTTTCCTTCAACTTTAACATCTGTAAATAGGTAAGATGCAATGTTTAAAGACTCAAAAATTTTGACAATTTTAAAAGGTGAATAAGAAGTTTCCTTTGTCCAACCCTTTTTTAAAACAACATTTTCTTTAGAATCTAAAGCAACAATAATTTTATCTGAACCTATTTTTTTGGAAACTTCAACCACAAACTCCGGATTTTCTAAGGCGGCTGTACCTAAAATAACCCATCTTGCACCAGCTTTAACAAGTAAAACAGCTTCTTCAACAGTACGAATTCCACCACCAACCTCAACAGGGATGCTTACTTCATCCAAAATTTTCTTCACAATTTTTCGACTTTTTAGGTTACCATAAACAGCAGCATCCAAATCTACAACATGAAGAATTTTTGCACCCTTTTTCTCCCACATTTTTGCAACTTCAACTGGATTGGAGGAAACCTCTAAACCTGTTTTAGGCTTACCTTGAATTAGCTTTACACATTTTCCATCTAAGATGTCAACTGAAGGAATGATGTACAAGAAACCCTTCCCTCAAACTAGAATGGTTTATTGGTTAGGGAAAAAGAAAAATGTTTTGTTTTTCAGTTAAAATTGCAAAAGTTTAAAAGTAATAGTTTAACGTTAATAATATTACTAAATAAGACTTTAAAATATTGTGTAGTGATTGAAATGAAAGTTAAATGTCCAGAGTGTGGAGCTGAATTTGACATTCCTGATGATGTAGTGGTTGGGGAAATTGTAAGCTGTCCAGATTGTGGACTGGAGCTTGAGATAACTAAAGTTGAAAAAGGAAATGTAGAGCTTAAACCTGTTCAAATTGCAGGTGAAGATTGGGGAGAATGATTGGGAATTTCCATAGGTTTAATTTATGACCAAGTTCGTTGGGAAGAAAAAGCAATAATTGAAACAATTAAATCAAGAGGTTTACCTGTAAAACTAATAGATGCAAAAAGAACTTTTTTTGATTTAACATGTAAGCCTGAAAAATTAGAGTTTTTTGGAGATGTAATTCTTCAACGTTGTGTAAGCTATTTTAGAAACCTAAACACAACAGCTATCCTTGAAAACCAAGGGTATACTGTGATTAATCCTTACCATGTTTCCCATATTTGTGGAAACAAACTTTTAACAACTCTAACATTATCAAAAGCTGGAATTCCAACACCTAAAACCTATGTTGCATTTACACCTGAAAGTGCAGTTTTAGCTTTCGACAAACTTAATCATTCAGCAATTCTTAAACCTATCATTGGAAGTTGGGGAAGATTAATCATTCCATTAAAGGATAGAGAAACTGCTGAAGCTGTTTTTGAGGAAAGACAATATATGTTCCCCCTATACCATATTTACTATATTCAAGAACTCGTTAAAAGACCTCCAAGAGATATTAGAAGTTTTGTTGTTGGAGAAGAGGTTGTAGCCGCAATTTATAGGTATTCCTTTGAAGATGTAAAAACAAATATTGCAAGAGGAGGTAAACCTGAATATTGTCCAATAACTGATGAATTAAGAGAATTAAGTCTTAAAGCTGCTGAAGCTGTTGGTGGTGGAATTTTAGGTGTGGATATGATGGAAACTGAAGATGGTTTGGTTGTTCATGAAATAAACCATACTGTGGAATTTCAATCAACAGTTGAGGTTACAAAAGTTAACATACCAAAATATATTGTTGGTTATTTGATTAGGAAAGCAAAAAAATAATTTTTATCTTACAGTCTTAAACTTAAATTCGAGGTTGATAAAGAAATGGTTAAGGTTGGAATTATTGGGGGTTCAGGGTATACTGGTGGAGAACTTTTAAGGTTGTTGTTATTTCATCCTGAAGTTGAATTAACACAAGTAACTTCAAGAGAATATGCTGGAGAATATATTTTTCGTGTCCATTCAAATTTGAGGGGGATTACAAATCTTCAATTTGATAAACCTGACCTATCCAAAACAATCAATCAATGTGACCTAGTTTTTATGTCAACTCCTCATGGTGTATCTTCAAAATTAACACCTAAACTTTTGGATGCAGGTTTAAAAGTTATAGATTTAAGTGCAGATTTTAGGTTAAAAAATCCTGAAGATTACCCTAGATGGTATGGTTGGAGTCATCCGGTTCCGGAATTGTTAAAAAAATCTGTTTATGGTTTACCTGAGCTTTATAGAGAAAAAATTAAAAATGCTCAACTTGTTGCATGCCCTGGATGTATGGCTATTGTAACCATTCTTGCTTTAGCTCCTGTTGTTAAGGCAAACCTAATAGATTTAGAACATGTGGTTGCAGATATAAAAATTGGCTCTTCTGGTGCTGGAGCAAAACCTTCACCAGCAAGTCATCATGCAGAAAGATTTGGTGTTATTAGACCATACAAACCAGCAGGTCATCGACATACAGCTGAAATAGAACAAGAATTAAGCCAAATTTCAGGTTCAAAAATTAAAGTTTCAATGTCAGCTCATGCAGTTAATGTTGTTCGAGGAATTTTATCAACTATTCATGCTTTTTTGGTTGAAAAGGTTGAAACTTCAAATTTATGGAAGGTTTATCGTTCTTTCTACCAAAATGAACCTTTTATCAGGTTGGTTAGAGACCGGAAAGGTTTGTATAGGCTTCCAGACCCCAAAGTTGTTGTTGGTTCAAACTTTTGTGACTTAGGATTTGAAATTGACAACCATACTGGTAGGCTTGTAGTTTTAGGGGCTATTGATAACCTAGTTAAAGGTGCTGCAGGAACAGCTGTCCAAAACATGAATATAATGTTGGGAATAGAGGAAAAAACAGGCTTAAATCAGCCAGCTTTACATCCAATTTAACTTAAATAATTTTCCCCAGTTTTATTTTAGCTTTCTTTAGGAATCTTTTAGTAACAACAATTATACATCTAAAGCAAAAAGAAAAAAGGCAAGACCAGAATAAATATGATAATTTGTTAGTATTCCTTTTGTAACTCCAAAGATAAAGATGTTTTTAATCTTATACCTAGAAATAAATAATGGAAAAACCACCTGTAATGAATGAAAGAATAAAGCATACTAGAAGACCTAAATCTATATGTATCTTAGCCTTATGGAAACCATATTTACCACGGATTTTTATTTTTCTTAAAAGTTGTATTTAAAAACCTTATAAAATGCTTGTTTTGGAAAAGGCTTAAATAAGGGTAAAATTTTCATAGAGTAGTTTTGTTTTCACAGTAGTAAAAGGTTGTTGAGGCGAAGTAAAGGTGCAACAAAGAACATTTGTTGTTAAGATTGGTGGAAGTATTTTAAAAACAGGTTTTCCAGAAACCTTTCTTAGAGATTTAAAAAGTTTACATGAAAAATTTTGGGTTATTTTGGTTCATGGTGGTGCAGACTTAGTTACAAATATTGCTGAACGAATGGGGTTAAAGCAAAAGTTTATTGTTTCACCAGATGGTA
>NJEB01000059.1 GCA_002254975.1 Candidatus Hecatellales archaeon ex4484_218
TTAGCTGAGAAGATTTAAGGGGAAAGAATGTTTAGGTGAGGGTTTAAGACTTAACTGTTGAAGCCCCGGGCGGGATTCGAACCCGCGACCTAGGGCTTACAAGGCCCTCGCTATAACCTGGCTTAGCTACCGGGGCTCCTCATAAAAATTGTTTAAGGGTTTTTCTTAAATTTTTTTGCTGACCTTTTTAAGGCTTCAACTGCTGGAAGTTTTTGACCTGAAAGGTAGGTTAACATTGCTCCTCCACCAGTACTAATATGGGTAAATTTTTCTTTTAACCCTAAAATTTCAGCTGCACCACCCAGATGACCTCCACCCAAAATTTTGTAGGCTTTACTTTCAACCATTGCTTCAAGAAGTTTTTTTGTAGCCCAATCAAATGGTTTAGTTTCAAAAATTCCTGGTGGACCTGCAGCAACAATTAATCCTGCATCTTTGATAAGGTTACTGTACAATTCTACTGTTTCTGAGCCTAAATCTGAAATTTTATTTTCAAAAGGTGTGTTTTCCAAAGAAACTTCCAATCTTTCTCCATTTTTGTTTAAAGCTAAATCTTTAGGTAAAACTATTTTATCCTTATAGGTTTCAAGTAAAGTTTTAGCTTTATCCAAAAGGTCTAAATATTTTTTAAGTTTTTCCTCATTTATAACTCCAAGCTTGTAACCTTTAGCTTTAAGAAAAATTTCAGCTAAAAGTCCTCCAACCAAAATTTTATCGGCATTTCCTGTTTTAAGCACATATTCTATAACCTTAATTCTATCTTTAACTTTAGCACCACTTAGCAGGTATAAGCATGGTCTTTTAGGCTTCTTTAAAATAGTATCTAAAATTTTTAACTCTTTTTCCATGGTTTTTCCAGCAACACCTAAAACAATTTCCGGAAAAGCAACAAGTGAAGCTTGGGAACGATGAGCTGTAGCAAAAGCATCATTAACATAAATATCCATTAAAGGTGAAAGTCTTTGAACAAAAATTGTTTTTAAAAGTTTTTCAGCCGAAGCTTCAATGTTTTCCTCAGAACATAATCTTAAATTATCTAAAACAAGAATTTCCCCAACCTTAAGTTTCCGTATTTCTTCTTGAGCTTGAGGTCCAATAACATCCTCAACAAACCTAACTTTTCCCTCCCCCACATATTCCCCCAAAATTTTAGCATGATTTTTAAGGGTGGTAAAATCTTCATCTCCAGGTCTTCCCTGATGGGAGCCAACAACAACCTTAGCCTTTTCTAAAACTTTAAGTGTAGGTAAAGCTGACCTAATTCTTGAATCATCCAAAATTTTACCTGTAGAAGGATCTATGGGTGAATTAAAATCAAACCTAACAAAAACAGTTTTACCCTCAACCTTAACATCATCCAAAGTTAAAAATTCCTCTCCCACCAATCAACACCCCACAACAAATATTTTTTCTTAAACAAACCTTATTTAATCGTTAATCCACAATAATTTTAAGGCTAACGAAAAAAAATTAGAGTTAAATATTGCCGGGGTGGCTCAGCTGGTTAGAACCTTTGGGCTAGACTAAAGCGCTGGACTCATAATCCAGAGGTCGCGGGTTCGACCCCCGCCCCCGGCATCATTTTTTGGAAGGGGTGTTTTAATGGTTTTTAGGTGGTTGTTGTTAAAGGTTAGGAGGATTTTTTGTTTGAGATGAGGGATTGTAAAGGTCACCGTCATTACGTGGATGCTTTTTGTGGAAGAAATCCCCAAACAGTTTTAGCAAGACACTACACGGATTATAGCATTGAAAGACTGAAAGAAATCTACGATAAAGCAAACCTGAAAGTATTAAGCTAAATTTTTTCTATGGAAATGATTTGTATTCCTATACCGTATCTTGAACCTGTTTTTTCCCATGGGGCTTTTTTAATTATAAAGTTTTTTCCAAATGTTTTAATTTTTCTTTTTTTACGGTAGTCGATAACATAGCTTGTTGTCCCTGAACCCCATATAGGTTTTCTAACCTCATGAACTCCGGGAATAGAATATAGGTCCTCATTTTTCCGTTTTTTAGTCAAAAAAAAGTTTCACCTTTTGTTATAAGCATTATGAATTTACATTGGTTATGATATATAAAAATTTGTGGAAAACCCATTAAGCAACCACACTGTTAGGCTAAAATTTTAAATCAAGTAGTACAGTATACTACACTGTACTACCATAAGCAGAAACCTGAAAGAAACGATACAAGATTAAGAATTAATCTTAAAATTTTTTGTTGCAGAAACTGGAAAAAAATAAAGATTTTTACCTTCTTATTTAAAGGATAACATTTTTTAATTCTTTTAGGCTAAATTTAAGGTTAATGTTGGTGAATTTTTATGGTTGGGGAAATAGATAGATGGAAGGAATATTGGAAAACAAAAATATGTGATGTAGGTCCAAACAAGGTTCTTATTCGTGGATATCCTGTTCAAGAACTTATAGGAAATCTTTCTTATGCTGAAGTTTTATACCTAATTTTAAAGGGTGAATTACCTGATGAAAAAACAGCTAAAGTTTTTGAAGCAACACTTTTAACAGTTATTGACCATGGATTTTTGAATGCAGCAACTCCCACAGCAAGATTTGTTGTTTCCGGAAATCCTAGCATAATTGCAGGGATAGCTGCAGGTATACTCAGCATCGGATTTTGGACTGGTGGAGCTCAACAATACACTGCTGAATTTATCAATGAAGCATACAACCTTATGAAAAAAGAAAATTTAACTATGGAAGAAACAGCAAAAAAAGTTGTTGAAAAATATTTGAAGGAAAAGAAAAGAATACCTGGTTTTGGTCATCCTTTGCATAACCCAGACCCAAGAGCTGAGCAGCTTTACAGGGTAGCTGAAAAATATGGGAAGGTTGGGGAAAAATTAAAACTTTATAAGGCTATTCACGCTGAATTTGTAAAACAAACCGGAAAAAATATTCCCATTAATTGTGATGGAATGATGGGTGCTATATTAACAGAATTAGGTTTTGACCCTGAAATAATGAATGCTTTAGCTGCTGTATGTATGCTTCCAGGAATAATAGCTCATGCATATGAAGAACTAAAAGAAGGTACACCTGTAAGAATTTTACCTGATATCATAACCACCTACATAGGCAAACCTGAAAGACATCTACCCGAAGAAAAAAAGAAAATTTAAGGGAATAGTGAATTCATTTTTGACTGGAAAAATAAAAGCTGAAAAGCTGGGTTTTGACTCTGTTTGGTTAGGTAAAATTAATTCTTAAAAATTTTAAAATCATAACTAGACTAAAAACATTTCAAAGAATAGGTAGATGAAATGTTAGGAGGTGTTCTTTTAGTTGAATTTGAAATTTGGAGTTGAAGTTTCTCCTTTACCAAATAAAACAAAATCTGTTTTTTTAGCTATAGAAGAAAGTGGATTTGATACTGTTTGGATGGGTGACCATTTTTTACCTTGGTCCAACATAGATGCTGAACGTCTTCCCTACATAAACTACATGAGTTTAGTTTACTTACCTTTAATCTTAAGTTATACATCTAAAATTAAGGTTGGACCTTGTGTTTTATGTCCACTTTTCCGCTATCATCCAGCCATTGTAGCCCAATATTTTGCACAGCTTGATTGGACTTTCCCAAGTAGAGTAATTTTAGGTTTAGGTACTGGTGAAAAAATAAATGAATATCCTATTGTTGGTTTTTGGCCTAACCTAAAAGAAAGACGTGAAAGACTTGTTGAGGCTGTTAAAATTATTAGGATGCTTTGGGAAAACAAAGATTTTTTTGATTTTGATGGACAGTATTATAGACTTAAAAATGTTAAATTGTATGTTAGACCCAAACAAAAAATACCTATAATTGTTTCTGCTGGTGGTTCTCAAATGGCTAAAATTGCTGGTGAAATTGGGGATGGTGTTATGGCTTTCGTAGCAGAATCTGGGGAAGTCAAAAATAAGATAATTAACCCTTTTTATGAATCCCTAAAAAAATCTGGGAAAAAAATTGAGGAAGCTGAGGTTTATCTTTATACTGTTGGTGGTATTGTTGATGAAAAGATTCTCCCAAAAATTCTTAAAGGGTTAAAAAGAACAGCGAGTTTTATTCATGGTGAAGCTTTTAAACAATACGACCCAAGAGAAGTTGATAAAGTAACCATAAACATACCTGAAGATGTACTTTTTAAGAAAACATTGTTTGTAACTTCTGTTGATGATTTAATAAGCAGAATTGAAGAATACTTTAAAGTTGGAGTTAACCATTTAGTTGTTAGCGATTTAACAAGTGTTTTAGAAGGTAAAACAAATAGAATTTCAGAAGTTTGGAAAAGAAAAATTATACCGTATTTTGTCTCTAAAAAATTTTAGTATTTAATGTTGGGTGTTTTATGGTAAAAACTGTTTTATGTGATATGTTAGGGATAGATTATCCGATAATCCAAGCTGGCATGGGACCATTTAGCACAGTAAAACTTGCAGCAGCAGTTTCAAATGCTGGAGGTTTAGGAACAATAAGCATACCTTATTCAACAGGTCCTGAAGAAGGTGCAAAAATAGTTAAAGAACATCTTCATATGGTTAAAAAACTTACAAATAAAAATTTTGCTGTAAATACACCTATAGGGTCTGAAAAAACATCTTCAAAAATTGTTTTTGAAACTTTTGAAGCAATTATTGATGCTGTTGTTGAAGAAAAACAATCAGACCCAGAACTTAAAAAAAGACTTGTACTTTACATTACTTCCGGTGGTAATCCTCAAAAACATGTTAAAAAAATTAAGGATGCTGGATTTTTACATTTTCATGTTGTTGGTTCTGTTTATCATGCCAAAAAAATGGAGGCTTTAGGAGTTGATGGAGTTATTGCTTCAGGCTATGAAATGGGTGGACATACTCATCTTCCGGATAGGGCTGTTCATACGTTTATACTTGTTCCAGCAGTTGCAAAAGCTGTAAAACTTCCAGTTGTTGCTAGTGGTGGAATATGTGATGGCGCAACCTTTGCAGCAGCTTTGGCTTTAGGTGCTGTTGGTGTTCAAATGGGAACCCGATTTATAGCCGCAAAAGAATGTGATTTCCATGAAAATTATAAAAAATTTGTTGTAGAAGCAGGTGAATGGAGTGATATTGTAGTGCCAAGTTTTATTGGTCCTGCAAGATGTCTGGATGGAGATACGGAAAAAGGTTTAATTGCTGCTGGACAAGTATCATCAAGGATTAATGAAATTCTTTCTGTTAAAGAAATTATAGAAAATACTGTTAAAGAAGCAGAAGAAATAATTCAAAAACTAAATAAAATATTTTTAAAAGTTTAAATTTTCTTATGTTTTCCAGTTTAAAACCTTTACCTTTTTAAGGTTGTTTTTAACCTTATCAGTTGTAGGTTAGGTGTTTTTGTTGGATGAATTAATTAACAAAATAAGAAGTATGGTTAAGTTGGAGGAAAGTTATGCTGTAGACCTTTCAAAAAATATTGAAGGATTAAAAAATGTTGTTGTCCGAGAACTTCTTAGAGGTGCGTTCAAGACTCGTTAAAGCATGCAGGTTTTTATTCTGCTATTTTAAATCTTTTGGAGAGAAGTAGTCCAGCTATTAGTGAAGAA
>NJEB01000060.1 GCA_002254975.1 Candidatus Hecatellales archaeon ex4484_218
AAATAGAATCTTTCAGGCCAAACAACAGGAATAAGGGATGCTGTTGGTGTGTTTAAGCCTACAATAAACGAGTTTGAATATATTCTGTAAACATTTAAACCTGAACAATCCGAATACTGGATTGTTGCTGGTTTAAGTTCAAGAAAGTTTTTTTCAGGAATTTTTGTTATTTTTACAGTGTAAATAAGGGAAGCTGAAGAACCAGGTGGAATTTTTGAAAATGTTTGGTTTATTGACCCTTCAATAAGAGTTGCCATTTCACTGATTGCTTTAAATCCTTCCTCATCATCTACTTGAACATTAGTAGCATCCTCTATACCTTGATTTGAAATTTGAACAATTATTTTCACTTCGTCTCCTAGTTTCCAGTTAGTTGGGTCTGTATATTTAACCACACTTAAAGCAGGTTGAGGTTTAGGTAAGTAGGTGAATTTTATGAAAATATCCGTGTAAACGTTAGCTTTATCAAGAAAACCAACAATTTTTGAGAATGGTTCAACCTGATAGTTTGGAACAACTACTTCCTCAACAATGGAGGATGGAACATAAAATTCAATCTTTGAGTAGTCTGCAACTGGTGAAGCTGTTAAATTTTGGTATCCAAATGCTTCTTTAATACTTGCTAGATACTCACCACCAACAGTTTTTATGGTGGTTTTAGGTGGAAGATGAATTAAGCGCATTGCAATCTCTTTTCCCTCATAAACCTCAATTCCTAACATGGAAAACTTAGAATTCTTGTAAACATTTTGGTCGTATAAATCTAGAAAACCACCATTTTCCTTAGGAATGTATTCCGAATAAACCTTCAAGAAAGAATCAAAGTCTATGGTTGAATAGTAAAGAAACCGGTCTTTCCCAAAATTTTCTAGATAATCCGTAAAATCCAGTTTTTGAAAATGAACCGGAAAAATTTCTTGGAATGTTTTTACAACAAGATTAGCTTCCCTAAAAATAGAAACCTTGTCTGCATCCTGCTGATACTGAATTTCAAGAATAGCACCTTCTGGTAGATAAGGTAAACCTATCTTGTAAAAATTTAAAGGTGTTTCTGTTTTTGCAACCCATAATGAGGTTTTAAGAATGGTTGATAAACCCTTAAAATTACTCAAAGGTTTATTAATTGGAAGATTCGTACCTTTTAACTCTAACTCAGCATAAGCATCCAACTCTGTTACATAAAGTTTAAGAGTTTCAGTATAGGTTGGATTTGATTTTACCGGTAAAGTTTGAAAACTAACCATCAAAAGCATAAACAAAATTAAAGTAGCAGTTATTTTACGTATCAACTCATCAAACCTTTAATGGACTTTAACTCTGAATAACACTAACTATTATTCTAACATCAACCATAAAATGTTTACTACTGGAACAGGGGTTTCAAAAAGTTTCATAATGTTCTTAAAATATGTCTCTCAGCAAAGTATATTACTGGTAATTCTTGATTGGGAGGTTTAACCATGAATTCCCCTAAAACATTCTTCATACTTGGAATTGTAATAACCTTGCTACTTTCTGTTACCGTATCTCCGATAAGCACCGGATTTGCTGAAAAAAATTCTACAAGTCAAAATGAAAACTTAAAAATTAAAGCTGAAATACTGCTAGAAATTGCTAAAAAAACTAAGGAATATGTAAACATCACCCTAACAAAAATAGTTGAGACACCCGAAAATGTTTCAGCTTTGTACATGCAAGCAGTTATACTTCTTGAAAACGCAACAAAACTTTATAATGAAGGCTTTTTTGAAGAATCTTCAAAATTATCAGTAAAAGCTATGCAAAAACTTAAAAAGGTTATAGTGGAAATCCAACATCTTGAAAAAGAATTAGAAATTGAGAAAAAAGCACGTTTTGCAATTGAGACTTCTAGTGCTATTGCCAGAGCAAAAATTTTTGTGGAAAAAATTAAAAATTTAGCTAATAAAACTAAGGAAATTGCTTCAACATTAAATTATACGATAAACTTGGAAATGATTGATGAGATTGTTCAAAATGCAACTGAATGTTTGCAAAATGCAACAGTTTTAACATCTATGGGGAAAGTTGATGAAGCTTCAAAAAAAATTGGTGAAACCCATAAAATTGTTGCAAGATTTATGGGTATTCTTCAACCTATCATAAAAATTGATAAAGAAAGAAAAGCAGAAAAATTTATCAATAAAACAATTCAACATCTAGAAAAAATTGAAGGAAAATTAAACATTTTGCTTGTTAATGCTTCTCCAACAGCTCAAATAGCTGTTAAAAAAGCTTTAGAGAATGCTCAAGCAAAACTCTTAAACATTAAAAGTTTTCTTAAAACAAAAAATCTTGATGTTGTTATTAAAGAAATCCAAAATGCAAAAAGGATGGAGGAAGAAGCATTTCAAACATTGTCTAAAAATGTTCCTAAAGCAGAAATAGTATTAAAAAACATCGAAAAGTTAGAAGAAATCGAAGAGTTAAAAGGAAAAATTGAAATGCTAAGAAAAATGCTTAAACATTTAAAGCATATGAATGTTCAAACTTCTAAGATTGAAACTTTACTTTCTGAGGCTGAAGATTTACTGTTAAAAGCAGAAAAACATTTGGAAGAAGGAAATCTAGATAAAGCTAAAATTTTTGTTAGTAAAGCAAAAACAAAAATTGATGAAGCGGAAAAACTTATTGGGGAAATAAGTTTTTGGAGGTTAAAGCCAACGGGGAAAAGATTTCATGTTATTCCAGTTCAATAATTCTTTCTTTTGGATAAACAACAATACCTTTTTCTGTTGTTATTTGATATGGTCTAAGTTGTCCATCATAAGTTACTCCTCGCATTTTTTCGATCTGTAATGCTTGAATAACTTTACTTTTTAGGATAACTTTATGAAGAATAATAACACCATCAGCAAGAAATTCTTCAACATGAAAAGTACGTGTTAATGTTGCATGTTTAGCTTCACTAGTTACAACCACAGTACATCCTAATTCTGATAGTGTGCTAAAAAGACGCATAATATCTAATCTTTGCTGGTATGGGTCTTTTTCTTGAAGAAGCATTGTTGTTAACGGGTCTATAGCTAACCTTTTAACATTAGGCTTTACTGCTTCTCTAATAATGTGGATAAGCCCTCCTGGTCTTATGGTTACAAACTGAATAGGGTTTAACGCAACAATGGAAAGTTTTCCTTCTTCCCTAAGCTTAGGTAAATCTATCCCAAAACTAGCCATATTTTCATCAAGTCTTTCAACAGGTTCATCAAGTGTAACAAAAACTCCACTCTCCCCATAGTCTACAACTCCACGGTAAAGATACTGCATCGCAAAAACAGTTTTACCTGTTCCAGGACCACCTGAAACAAGAATAATTCTACCTTTGGGGAAACCTCCCCCAAGTAACTCATCCAAACCTTCAATTCCTGTTGGAACACGTTCCATAAACAGTCTCACCTACAGTTTATATCGTTGTTGTTTTAATTATAAAAACGTTTTAGACAATCAAAACTTTTAATTTAAGATTTAGTTTTAAATCCAAATCTGAATTAAAGTAAATATACCATAACCTAGTATAGGAATCTTTAGAGGAACATGGGTTTTCAAGTTCTAAGTTTTTGCATTTTAAAAGGTTTACTGGATTTAAGGTGGATTATATGAAAAAAGAGGAGCTAAATTTTCTAAGTAACCTATTCATGTTTACAATTTTAAAGTACATGAATAACAAGTATGATTCTGTTGATTTTAAGAAAATAACAAAAACAATCCAAAAAGCTGTTGAAATATTTGAATCCAAACTTAAAGAACTAGACAGTAACAGATATTGTTTAAATGCTGAAACTTTACTTAAACATAAACTTTTAAAGGAAAAATATTATGTGTATGGTGCTTTTCTTGCAGCCATAAGCTCTTATCCTATTCTTTACAGAATTGCTGATGAAGAAAGCATAATTTCCTCAATTTTTTCTAAAACATCCATAGTTACCGGAATTAAAGTTTTAGACAATATAAATGATAGTTTACATAATTTTCAAGATGCTACTAGGTCCCAACTAAATTTTCAACAAGCATTAACTCAAGGTTATGTAAATTTTTGCCGTGGAGAGGAGTCTTTAAACTGGATTAAAAAAGCTGAAAATAGCACTTATCTTATGGCTTTATGGGGTTATCAATCCATAGTGTCTAGTTGTGGTAGAAGCAAGATGTTTAATATGTTTGCTAGGGATGTTGACGAATATATTGATGGGCAAATTAGGTCTTTTTATCAGAAAAATGATAAATATACAACTGTAAATATGGATTTGGTAGAATTTATTCAAAAAGTGTCGACAAAATGTTTTGGAAAACTTTGGATTGATGTAGATTTTTGTTTTTATGAAAAATTTCTTAAAAAAATACCTTCAGATGAAATGATAGCTGTTAAAATGGTTAATAGAAGTATAGACCTACTTTTTAGGTCTTTACTTTTTTATGATGACGCAACAGACTTAGAAGAAGATATAGAAAACAACATAGTTAGTTCTGTTATGATTCTTGGCCTTGACACAGGAAAAATTTTAGCTAAGGATATTTTAATGGATAAAAAATGTTTACCAGAAAAACTCGAAAAATTAGGAGTCATTAGGGATGCTATTCATGTGGGAAACATTCTTTACCTGAGTGGAGTTGAACAATTGTTTAAAGCTAAAATGTTTACACGTTACATTGATGTTGATGCATTAATCTTTTGTGCAAGAGTTTTAAGAATGTTTCTTCTCAGAAAACTTCTTAAGCTTAACAAAAAATTAAAAGGATTAAGCATTTTACTTCAATCTTTTAGTCCATTTGAAAAGTTAAAAAAGGAAATTCCCGACTATTTATATCAATACCGCAAATTAATAGTAAACCTAAATGAAACATACGAAAAAGAATCTATCATCAAACCAGTTAGTACTTTTTAATAAGGAAAACGCACTCTTTGTCTCCCATAGCTTTACATTTAATTTCCTCACAAACAATTTTTTCTTTAAATGATTGGGAAAGACCACCTGTAAGAGTTCCACTTATAATATGACAAACTGGTTTGTTACTTTTTATGCCCTCACATAAAAAACAATCTTTAATGGTTACAATCCAAGTATTTTCCTCCTTTTTTTC
>NJEB01000061.1 GCA_002254975.1 Candidatus Hecatellales archaeon ex4484_218
AAACCTTTTGATTATGTAATTCAAATTACGATGGATAGACCTGAACCAGGTGGACTTTCAGGTGCAACATTGGAGGAAGCTATTTCTTGGGGAAAAGTTGGTAGTGAAGCTTATAAAGTTCAAGTTATATGTGATGCAACTATTTGCTTACCAGTTTTAGTGGCTGCTGTGATGGAGAGGATTTTTGAAAAATAAAATTTTTAGGAAGCTTTTTGTTAAACCAAAAAATCCTTTTTCAGGTTTTGAGGTAGATTTTGAAGAAGCTAACTATATTTTTGTTGGATTTCCGTTTGATAAAACAAGCACTTACAGGTTTGGTTCTAGAAAAGCTCCTAACACTATAAGGGAGGCATCCTTAAACATTGAAACCTACAGCTTTAGGTCCGGTTTATATTTTGAAGACCTAAAAATTCATGACCTTGGAAATCTTAAAATTGATAAAAACTTTAAAAAAACTTTTTCAAATCTTAAACTTGCTGTATCCACAATTTTCAGTTTAAAAAAATTTTTGGTTGTTTTGGGTGGAGAACATACTTTAACTTTTAGTGTTGGTGAAGCTTTACCTACCAATGTAGGTATTATTTCTTTTGATGCCCACCTAGATTTAAGGAATGAATATTTAGGTAAAAAATTTTCTCATACAACCTTTATGCGTAGACTTGCTGAAAAAATTGGTGGAGACCGATTATTTTTTGTAGGAGTTAGAGCCGTATGTAAGGAGGAGTTAGAATTCTTAGAAAATGAAAAGATTAAATGTTTAACCTCCGTAAGGGTTAAACATCAAACTGTTGGGGAGATTCTAAAAAAAATTAAAGAGTTTGCTTCCAATTTTTCCGGTTTATACTTAACCTTAGACATGGATGTTTTAGACCCTTCTTATGCTCCAGCTGTTTCTAACCCTGAACCCGAAGGTTTAGACCCATCCCTCCTATACAATATATTGTATGGAATTGGGGTGAATGTTAACGTTGTAGGATTAGACTTAGTTGAGGTTTCCCCAGATTATGATTTTGGAGTTACCTCAATTTTGGCTGCAAAAACAATTTTTGAAACCTTATGTTCAGTTGAAAAAGGTAGAAGGATAAAAGTTTTTAGGGGTTAAATTCAAACCTATCTTAGGATTGTTAAAATGCAGAAAAAATCTTTAGAAGATTTTTTTGGTAAAGAAGAAAAAGTTGAGGAGAAAAAAATTCAACCTACTGAAAAGATTCATGAAGATATACAAAGTTGGATTGAGTTTAATAGAGAGTTTAAGGCTAAAATGGCGGTTCAACCTTTAAATCTTAAAAATGTTTACCTTTTATCTGCAACCTATGATGGGGAAAAACGTTGTGCTGTTTTAAAATTTTATAATCCAGCTGATGAAAAAATTTATCTTTGGTATGATAATACTGGCCACAAACCTTACTGTTTAACTAGTCTTCCACCTGAAGAACTGGAAAAAATTTCTGAGGTTATGCTGAACGAGGGTTTAGACCATTTTGAAGTTGTTGAAAAATTTAATCCTTTACTTGACCAAAATGTTAAGGTTACAAAAATTGTTGCTCATGACCCGCTTACAATTGGAGGAAAACCTTCAGGTTCTTTAAGAGATGTTATTCCTAAAACTAGGCCTGAAGCTAAAATTTGGGAAGCTGACATAAAATATTATGAAAACTATCTTTATGACAGAAATTTAGAGGTTGGAGTACCTTACAACCTTGAAAATGGAAAACTTATTCCTGTTAGGGTTGAAAATAAAAGTTTCCTGGAACAGATTAAACAAGTTTTCATAGGTGAACAGAAAGAATTTTTGGATTACATTCTTAATTGGGTTCAATTGTTGGAAACACCTGTTCCCAACCTTAGATATGTGGCCTTAGATATTGAGGTTGAATCACCAACTGTTGATAGGGTTCCTGAACCTAGGGAAGCCTTATACAGGGTTATTTGTGTTTCTTTTGTTGGTTCAGATGGTTTAAAAAAGGTTTTACTTTTAAGAAGAGATAATGTTGAGGAGGGAGATTTTAGGCTTCCATCTGATGTTAAGCTTGAATATTGTGATTCTGAGGTTGAACTTTTTGTTAAGGTTTTTAAGCTTATTGTTGACTACCCTATTGTTGTTACTTTTAATGGGGATGAATTTGACTTAAGATATTTATGGCATAGGGCTCAAAAACTTGGTTTTCCTAAAGAGGAAATCCCCATTCAAATGGGTAGAGAGTATGCTATGCTTACCTACGGTATCCATATAGACCTTTACAGGTTTTTCTTTAATAAGGCCATTCAAACCTATGCTTTTGACCAGAAATATAAAGAGGTAACACTTCAAGATATTTCTCAGATTCTTCTTGGAATTGGAAAAATTAGCTTGGAAAAGAATATTTCAGATTTAACCTATCTTGAGCTTGCTGCTTACTGTCTAAGAGATTCTGAGTTAACTTTTGGGCTTGCAAGCTTTGATGACCATCTTGTTATGAAGCTTATAGTAGCCTTAACCAGGATTGCTAAAATGCCTATGGAGGATGTTTCAAGACAGGGTGTTTCAAACTGGATTAGAAGTTTAATGTATAAGGAACACCGTAAAAATGGTTATTTGATTCCAACCTCAGATGAAATTTTGGCTAAAAAAGGTATTACTTCAACTCATGCTGTTATTAAAGGTAAAAAGTATAGAGGTGCTGTTGTTATTGAGCCTAAACCTGGAGTAAACTTTAATGTTGTTGTGCTTGATTTTAGTAGTCTTTATCCAAGCATCATCAAAAAATGGAATTTATCCTATGAAACTGTTCGATGTCCTCATGAAGAATGTAAAGATAATCTTATTCCGGAAACAAACCATTGGGTTTGTAAGAAAAAGTTGGGATTAACAAGTTTAGTTATTGGTTCTCTTCGAGATTTAAGGGTTAGATGGTATAAGGTTAAAGCTAAAGACCAAAGTTTTCCATCAGAGCTTAGACGTTGGTATTCTGGATGGGAATGTTGAAATTAAAGGTTTAACCGGTAAAAAAAGGAATACTCCCGAATTTTTAAAGAAAGCTTTTGTTGAAATGGTTAAAATTTTAGGTGAAGTTAAAAGTGAAGTTGAATTTATGGAAGCTAAAGAAAAAATTAAGAAGATTGTAAAGGAATGTTATACAAAACTGAAAAATAAGGAGTATTCTTTGGAGGAGCTTGCATTTACTGTTGTTTTGGGTAAAGATATTGAAGACTATGAGAAAACAACACCTCAACATGTTAAAGCTTTAAAAAGACTTTCAGAGGAGGAAAGGGAAAAAATTGGTGCTGGCTCTATTATTCGGTATGTAAAGATTAGAAGGGAACCTGGAGTTAAACTTTTAGCTTTAGCTAGCCTAGATGAAATTGATGTTGAAAAATATGTTGAACATATTCGAACAACCTTTGAGCAGGTTTTGGATGCTTTAGATATTAGTTTTGATGAAATTGTTGGTGTTTCAAAATTAGAATCTTTCTTTAATAATTAGATTTTAAGGTTTTCAGCCCAAGAAACTAGAAAATCCATAACAAGGTTGGGGTAAATCCCGATTAGAATTGAGATTAAAGCTAAAGCTAGTAAAGGTCCCACCATGATTAAGGGGGCTTCCTTAACATTTTTTAGGTTGGAAGGGATTGGTCCAAAAAACATTCTTTTAACAGGCCAAAAAGTATAAACTACAGTGAAGGCTGTTGCAATCATGCTTAACATAGCCACAACAAAGATAAATAAACCTGATTGGATTCCTTGAAGAAATACTCCTGAGAAAAGGATCCATTTGGAGATAAACCCGCTTAAAGGTGGAACTGCTGAAAGAATCATTGAACCTAAGATGCATAAGACTGCTGTTAAAGGCATTTTTTGTGCTAATCCTCCCATTTGTTTCATATCTCTTATACCTAGTTGATATACTAAAACTCCTGCTAAAGAAAAAAGGATACATTTTCCAAATGCATGGCTTATAAACCAAAAGATTCCTCCAACTATTCCTAGGGTTGTACAGCTTGCTAAACCTAAAAGTGAGTAGGCTGTTTGGCTGATTGTTGAGCATGCATAAAGACGTTTAACATCATCTTGAGCTAAAGTTAAAAATGCTCCATAAACCATTGTTACTAAAGCTAAAATCATGGTTGGAATGCTTAACATTTGAAAAGTTTTAAACATTTGTTGAATTAAAATTCTGGCGATAATATAGTTTCCTATACCTACAATGTTTGCTAAAATTCCAGCTATACATGTTGGATGTTCAGCATGAACCCATGGTAACCATGCTTGAAAACCAAAAACAGCCATTTTAATTAGGATACCTATAAGCATAAAGAGACATATCCAAAATGCTAATGGGTTTCCTGTTAAACCTTGAAGACTTAAAATTGCAAAACTTTTAGTTTGAGTGTAGGCTAATAAAACTCCCACAAAGAAAACTGATGCTCCAGCTGTTCCCCACAAAAAACTCATTAAAGCTATTCTTCGACGTTCAACATATCCAAAATAGTACATTATAATGTAGAGAGGTATATGGATAAGTTCTAAGGCTAAATATACAACAATTAGGTCTGTTGTTAAACTTATCCAAACTAAACCAGCTGGAAAAACAAGAAAAAGGGAATGGTAAATTGCATAAAGAAAGTTTTTTTCTTCACCATGACCATAAATTATTTCTATTCTATGTTCAATGTAGTTTACCGAGAAAAGAGCTAAAGCTGCACAGGTAACATTCATTGCTAAAGCTACAGGTAAACTTAAACCATCAGCCAAAAAACCAAATTTAACTTCAAGAATTGGAATCCACACATATTCTTCATAAACGTATCCTTTACGTAAAACTTCAACCCCAACCATACATAAAACAATGGTTGTATAGGCTAGGGTTGAAAACGTGATCCAGCCTGCTTTTTTTCCAACCTTTCTCCCAACAAAAGCAGTAAAAGAAGCCATTATTAATGGGATTAAAACTGTTTGTAGAAGTGAATATGGAAGATACATTTAACTCCACACCACCAACAAACTAATTATGGTTGCTATGATGAAAAGTAGAATGTAAAGCATGTTGTAGGGTAAAATTCCTGTTTGAAATTTTCTTATTTTAAAATAAAGATAACTCATCAGTTTGGGTACACCAACATTGTAGGCTACATCCATTGGATGTTCAATGAATTTTTCAACATAAGGTCTAAGTTTTAAGATGGTTTTAACAAAAACAAGATTGTAAAGAGGGTCTATATACCAACGATTCCAAAAGAAAGTTTTTATTTTGAATAGGGATGTGTAGGATGTTAAAATTTTTTCTGAGGAAATTTGACGTTTTATGTAAAGTAGGTAGGCTGGAATTCCACCTAAAAGAAAAACTCCTATTGAGGCTAAAGGAACAAGTAAATGGGTTGTAGGTTCACTGTTAAACCCGTTAATTGGTAGATGAAGAGTTTCATGGAGAAATGATTCAAAAATATGGTGGATAAAACTTTCAAAAAATGGTCCTGTAACACCTACAAGAATTGTGATAGTTGTTAAAATTCCATAAGGTATCCACATTAGAGGGCTTGCTTCTTTAAGTTTTTCACCTTCTTTTTCAAGTTTGGCTAAATGGTTGCTTTTATCTCCGTGAAAGGTTAAACCCATAAACCGTATGCTGTAGAAGGAGGTTAAGGCTGCTGTTCCTAAAGCTAACATAAAAAGCCAATAGTTTTGAGCTGTTAAACATGAAGCCAAAACTGCATCTTTACTCCAAAAACCTGAAAGGAAAGGGAAACCCGCCAAAGATAGGGCCGAAATCCACATTAAAAACCATGTAATAGGCATTTCTTTTTTAATTCCACCCATATCTGTCATGTAGATGGATTTACATTCATGGATTACTGTTCCTGAACAGAGAAAAAGAGAAGCCTTAAACAATGCATGACTAATAAGATGAAAAATTCCTGCCACATACCCTAAAATTAAGGCTTTAGGGTTTAAACCTGCAATACCCAATCCAAGCATCATATAACCTATTTGACTCATGGTTGAGTAGGCTAAAGCCTTTTTTAATTCTAGGGAAACCATTGCTTGAGTTCCTGTAAGAAAAGCTGTAAATCCTCCAATGTAAGCTGCTAAAATAAAAAATGTTAAAGCTTCATTAAATCCTCCAACCCAGTAACCATAAAAGAAAACTGGGAGAAAACGGGCAACCATGTATACTCCAGCCTTAACCATGGTTGCTGCATGAATTAGGGCGCTAACAGGCGCAGGTCCAGCCATAGCTTCTGGAAGCCATTCATGAAGAGGGAATTGGGCTGATTTACCTAAGGGTCCACATAAAAGTAGGATGGAGATTAAGGTAAGCATTCCAGGTGTTGCTGTTAAGGTGGGCATCCAAAGATTTTGGGTTTGGAAAAGTTCTGTAAAGTTTACTGTTCCAGAGTATAGGTAAAGAAGAATTAAACCTGCTAAAAGAAAAATGTCTCCAACACTAGTCATTATCCATGCTTTTAATCCACATTGGGATGGTGTTTGATAGGGTGTTGGGGGTGGACCTCCAATCCAATCTTTAGGTTCATCCCTATAATAATGTCCAATAAGAGCATAACTACATAAGCCAACTGTTTTCCATCCGGCTAGGAAAAATATAAAATTGTTAGCTAAAACTAAGAGAAGCATTCCACCTATGAATAGGTTCATCATAAACCAGTATCTTGCAACTCCTTCCTCACCATGCATGTATTTTATGGAGTAAACCATGATTAGAAAACTGATAAATGCTACAACATTAGCAATAATGATGCTTAAGGGGTCTACTAGAACACCTATAGTTATAGGTTTAAGATTTGGAATAGAAACCCAAACAAATTCTTCCTCAAAATAGTTTTGGGTTAATAGGTTGGGTAAAAGCATTAAACACATCAACATGGAAAGAAAAGGTAAAGATACAGCTAATCCATCCCTCAGCCTATTGTTAATTTTTTCAGCTAAAAATATTAATGGTGCACCTACAAAAGGAATAATCCAACAAAACCATGCAGGAAAATATAGGCTCATTTTTTAACCACCCAAAACAGCTGTAACATATTTATCTATGTTAAAAAGACTAAATGCAGCCTTCTCAGAAACATCTAAAATAGGTTGAGGCCATATCCCAAATAAAACTATAAGTCCAGCTAGTATCAAAATTGGAATTGTCATAATTGCTGGGGCTTCTTTAACATCCATAACCTTCTCGGAAGCTTCCATCCTGACCAGCACATTTATAAATCTTAGATAGTAGCCAGCAGATATTGCGCTGTTGATTATTCCTGCAACCACAAGCCAAATTAATCCGCTTTCAATTCCAGCGGTAAATAAAATAAACTTACTTACAAAACCGTTTAATGGTGGAACTCCTATTAATCCAAGAAAAGATATTGTTAAAGCCATGGTTGTTAAAGGCATTTTACTTCCAACACCAGCTAACTCATCCAGTTTTCTTGTCCCAACTTGATGGAGAAAAGCTCCTGCACAAAGAAAAGCTAACCCTTTCATTATACTATGGTTAAATATATGTAGTAGAACACCTGAAATTCCTAGCTGATTTGCTGCTGCAACCCCAACCAATATATAACCTATTTGGGCTATGCTTGAAAATGCAAGCATTCTTTTTATGTCATCTTGAAGTAAAGCCATAAAGTTTCCAACAGTCATTGTAAAAAAGCTTACCATACTTATCAAAAAAACCCAGTTGATATGGGCTGGTTGAAAAACAAGAAAAAGAATTCTACATAAAGCATAAACACCAACCTTTATCACAACACCTGAAAGTATTGCGCTAAC
>NJEB01000062.1 GCA_002254975.1 Candidatus Hecatellales archaeon ex4484_218
GAAAAATTGATTGGTGTTGAGCCTATTAGTGAAACTGCTGATGAACTTATTGTTCAATGTTTAGTTGGATACAGAGAAATTCCCTTAGAAGTTGCTTTAAACCGGATGAAAAACATTACAACTTCCATGATTAATGATGCTGTTAATGCTTTAAAAACTCGAAACTATGAGGTTGCTGCTGAGGTTACCAATAGAGATGATGAAGTAGATAGACTATATTTTTTTATGGTTAGACAGCTTAAAAGAGCTGTTCGTGAAAGAACTATTTTGGAAGATTTGGGTATCTCAAGTCCAAGAGCATGTTTAGGTTATAGGATGGTTATTAAATCTGTTGAAAGGTCTGCTGACCATGCTTCAAGAATAGCTTCATTAATTCCGATGCTTAAAAAAAATCCTTCAACAGAAATTTTTAGGGAAATATCTAAGATGAAGGATTCTTCTGTTGAAGCTTTAAGAGGTTCTATTGACCTACTTACAAAATTTAACATGGAAAAAGCTAACAAAATCATTGGTAAGGTTGATGAAGCAAGAATTGTTGAACAAAACATCATTAAGAAGATGTTTAATCAGGCATCCAGTATGGATGCTATAAATCTTAGACTTATAACAGAAAGTTTAAGAAGAATTGTTGAGTATGGAGCTGATATTGCAGAAATAGCTATCAATCTTTCAATTAGGGAACCTTAATTCACCATAGACCTTAAATATTTTTAAGGGTTGCATAAAAGATTGGGTTAGGTTTGGTGTAGTTTATGGCCAAGTTTAAGCTTGTAGTTTCAGACCCAAAAACAGGTAAGTCTCAAGTTGTTGAGCTTGAAGGTGTTAAGGCTGTTCCATTAATTGGTAGAAGAATTGGTGAGGTTGTTGATGGTTCAATTGCTGGTTTAAGTGGACATAAACTACTTATTACTGGTGGAACTGATAAGGATGGTTTTCCTCTAAGACCTGATGTTCATGGTGGTGTTAAGGTTAAGGTTGTTTTAAGTGGTGGTGTTGGTTTTCATCCGAAAGTTGAGGGTGAAAGAAGAAGAAAAACTGTTAGAGGAAATGTTATAACTGAGGATACTGTTCAAATAAACATGAAAATTTTAGAGGAAACCTAGAAGGGGGAAAATTTTAGGGTTAAGCTTATGGGAGAGGTTAAATTGTTAAAAGAATATGAAAATCCTTTGCTTGAAAGAAAAGAGGTTGAGTTTGAGGTTACCCATGTTAAGGCTTCATCTCCAAGCCGATTTGAGGTTAAAGAAAAACTTGCTGAAAAACTGGGTGTTGACCCTAAATTTGTTTACATCATAAAAATGGAAACAAAAACAAACACATGGAAAACTTTTGGCATAGCCTATGTTTACAATTCTGAGGAAAGAGCAAAACTTCTTCTACCCAAACATATTATATTAAGAAATCTTCCTAAGGAGGAAAAAGAAAAAGTCGAGAAAGAAAAAGCTTAAAAGGAAAGTTTAATATCCTAATTTTTCCATAATAGTCAAAATAACCGAAAAGATATTCATCTGTCATTTTTATTGGTGGAATAAATTTTGGAGTTTCCAATTTTAAAAGGTTTAATTTCTGACATTCCAGCTGGAACAGTAACCATAATGGTTGGCCCTCCAGGTGTAGGTAAATCTAGCTTATGTAGGATGATTGTTGCTGAAAAAGTTTTAACAGATAATGTTGTGGTTTTGGTTACTGATATTCCAGCCGAAAATTTTAGGCTAAGCTTAGATTTATCCCAAAATTTAACCTCAAAAATTTTGGTTATTGATGCGTATTCAAGTTTGGCTGGTATAAAATCTAATGAAAAACATATTGTTGAAGACCTAACAAATCTTACTGAAATTGAAATTTTAATTTCTAAAATTCTTGAAGAATTTAAAGAAAAAGGATGTATTTTTATTCTTGATTCGTTTTCAACTTTTCTTAGTTTTGTGGGTGAAGAAGATGCTATAAAATTTCTTTACATTCTTACTAGTAGACTTAGAGTAAACAAAAGTTACGGATTTATTGTTGTTGAAAAAGGAATCCATACAGAAAGTTTTTACAACATTCTTTACCAAATTGCAGATTTGATTTTAGAATTTAAAATTTTAGAATTAAATAAAAAAGTTTTAAGACTTGTTAGAACATTTATTTGTAGGTATTGTTCTCCTAAAACAAAATGGTTTTCACTTGCATTCTACAATGGAAAGGTTAAACTTAAACCATTTAAGGGTAGAAAACATTAAGATTTTTTGGTTTCCTTACCAATATATTCAGTGTATCCACAAGCTCCACAAGCCCATCTTTCAGGATTATGATGATGGGCTGTAATTTTTCCACATCGCGGACATTTTTTGTTTTTTAAGGTTATCTTGCCTGTTTTATAGTCGTATTCGTAAAGACGCCATGCACCCTCTTTTTTCTTTTTCTTTTTTACCTCCTCCTCACTCAACCTACCACATCCATCCTCTCAATAATGTTTTCCGCAAATTTTTTTCTTTCGTTTGTTATTTTAACCCAAACAACACCTTCATCAGGCTGACCATAAACAACTACAGCACCAATTGGCGCATATATTATTGCTGGAAGAGTTAAAAGGTCTTCTTCACCTTCAACCTTAATAGCAACAGAACCCTCAAATTTTAAAGCTTCTTTTATAGCCTTTAATGCTTCATCAGTTAAGGTTCCTGCAGGATTTTTAACGGTAAAAATTTTTTTAACTTTAAGTCTTAATTTCTCTGTTTTGGTTCTTTTTGTTTTCTCATCATAAATATAAAGTTTGACTTTTATTCCTAAAAATGTTAAGGTTGAGGAAACTTTATCTCCAACAGCAATTATAGTTGAGGGTTTTTCTTTTTCAACCATCTGTTTAAGTAAAAAATTAACTGTATTCTCATTTCCTCTCAAAAGTTTACCTAAAGGTTTTTTTAATTCACTTCTTAAATCCTCAGGGAGAAGTTTTACGGGTATCCTTAACCACCACACTGTTTAAATGCTAAACTATTGTTTGTAAGTTTCCCCATCCCCCTAAATATATTTCTCTAAAAACATTTTCTTGGAGAATTTTTAGTTTTTATAACTTTAGCCTACAATCTAAAGTGAGAAAAATATTATAGTAAAACGTAAATTTCTAAGTAAAAATTTAACTGTAAAAGTTTGTGGTAGGGGAGGATTACTTCAAGCTATTGATAATGACCCTAGACAAGTTGAAAAACACCGGATAAATAAAAACTTTTAAAAACATATGCTTCCATAATTTTTAGTTAGACGCTTATCCATGGTTAATTTTATATTCTTATGTAGGTTGTAGGATTAAGGGCTGCTTCAGCTGCTTGGCTTGCAAAACCAATAAATGGTTGAGGCCAAACACCAATAATGATGCACAAAACCATTAAAATCACCATTGGGAAAAGCATACTGATAGGTGCTTCTTTTACACTTCTAACTCTCTCAGTGGGAGATTGCCAAACTAAAATGTATAGTAGTTTTAGGTAATAGGAAAAACCTATAATAATGTTTGCTAACATTATTGCTGCAAAAATTCCCATCCCAGCATTTATGGATGCAAGTATAATTGCAAGCTCACTTATAAATCCATTAAATGGGGGAATACCTGAAATAGCTAAAGCACCAACAGCTAAAACTACAGCTGTTACAGGCATTTTATGACCTATACCCGTTAACTCCCTTAGATTTCTTGTTCCAGCTGCATGAAGTAAAGCTCCAGCACAAAGGAAGAGTAACCCTTTCATGATTGCATGATTCATAACATGAAGTAATCCTGCTGTTAAACCATAAAGTCCAATAACCCCACCAACTAAGCCAACTGAAACAGCCAGCATAATATAGCCCATTTGGGCAACACTACTGAAAGCTAATAGTCTTTTAATATCATCTTGAAGTAAAGCCATAACATTTCCTACAGTCATGGTGAGAGTTGCAAAAATAGCAACCACAAGAACAATAATTCCCCAATCAATAGAAACAGGATAAAGAACAACAGCTAAAATTCTGATGATCCCATAAACTGCTGCTTTAATCACAACTCCTGAAAGCATAGCACTAATAGGACTTGGGGCTGCAGGGTGAGCATCGGGAAGCCATGTATGGAAAGGTGCAACTGCAGCACAAATACCGAAACCAGTTAACAACAACCCGATCAAAAAATAGAGTAAAACAGGGTTTACGGTTGCTGTACTTAAAGCTTTGGCAATGTAGGGAAAGCTTAAGGTTCCGGTTAACCCGTAAAGGTAAGACATAGCTAAAAGAACCAGCAAAGAACCAAATGTACCCATTATAAGGTATTTAAATCCTGCTTCTACAGGCTCCCATTTACGGATACGGAAAGTAACAAGCACGTAAGATGAAATACAGAAGGTTTCCCAGAAAACAAAAAAGTTAAAAAAATCTCCTGCAAATGAAACTCCTACCAACCCAGCTACCAATGTAAGTAGTAAAGTATAATATTTGTCTAAACCTGTATCCTCCTCCATATACCTAATGGAATAAATAGCGGCCATAAGTCCTAAACCACAGAAAAGAAAAGCCATAAAAACACTTAACCAGTCTACAATGAAGGTTACACCAAAAGGTGGACCTAAACCTTTAAAATGGTAGCTAAGTAGATGACCTTCAACAGTACTAACTTTCAAATAAACATTGCATAAGCTATAGAAGGCAACTATAAAACCTGCTATCGTAAAAACTTCACGAAGTCTTTCAAATTTTAGGGCTTTACCTAAAAGACTAATTGGAGGAACCAAAACAGCTGAAACAACCAAAATAAGAATAGGTTGTAATAAGAGAGGGACCTCCATCCTTCTCTACCACCTTAACTTAGAAACTTTTCTAAGGTCTATCGTCTTATAATGCCTATAGATTTTTATAATTATCATTAAGGCTACAGTGGCTATGGCTGCTCCAATAACCATCGACATAATAACTATACTTTGAGCAAGAGCATCAACAACTCCATATGGTGGAACAGCCACGCTTAAAGCTATAAAGTTTAGGTGAATAGCTGTTGTAATTATTTCTATTCCAATTATTGTTTTAATTGCATTTCTTTTAGCAACAATACA
>NJEB01000063.1 GCA_002254975.1 Candidatus Hecatellales archaeon ex4484_218
CCTTCTTCATCAACTTTTTCAAAAACTAGATTTTTAAGGCTTTCCGGTATAAATTCAGGTTTTTGGGAAACATACTCTGGGTAAATGGGTAAACGTTCCTTTAAAATAAAGCCACAATTCTCAGTAACATTTTTAAGCTCAACAATTTTTGGCCAAGATTCTTCAGGATTAATGTAGTCTAAGGTTACAGGTGAAACACCTCCCCAATCATTAATTCCAGAGTAAGGTAAAACCTCCAAATATTGTTTGGTTAGATTAGGAGGAACCTGCAAATTCATCCTACCTAAAAAAATTCTTGCAACAGCAATTGTTTGTAAAAGTTTTTTTAAGCTTGGTTCAGGATGATTCTCCATCAAAGTTCCTTTTTTAGCCTTAAATGGTTGGATAATTATCTCCTGAATATGCCTATAATTTTCATGGATTTTTCTTAGAATATCCAAAGAATCAATTATTTCTTTTTCTGTTTCACCAATACCCAGCAAAATTCCGGTTGTAAAAGCTATTTTAAGTTTTCCAGCATCCATTATAGTTTTTAAGCGTAGCTTAGGGTTTTTCCCAGGACTAAACTCATGCGGTCCACCTTTCCAGCAAAGTCTTTCACTAACATTTTCAAGCATCAAACCCATACTTACATTAACCTCCCTAAGAAACTTTAACTCATCCATAGTTAAAATTCCAGGATTAGTGTGGGGTAAAAGTCCTGTTTTCTCCAAAACAAGTTTACACATCTCCCACAAGTATTCAATAGTTGTTGAGTAACCCAATTTTTTTAGCTTGTTTTTTGCTTCAGAATATTTTTCTTCAGGTTTTTCTCCGAGAGTAAAAAGTGCTTCATTACATCCAGCTTTTTCACCTTGTTTAGCAATTTCTAAAACCTGATTTGGAGATAAAAACCCTGAATTTGGGTCTGATGGATTTTTCCTAAACCCACAATATTTACATGCATTCCTACAAAGATTGGTTAAAGGTATGAAAACTTTTTTTGAAAAACTTATTTTTTTACCCTTAAATCTATTCTTTAACAAATTTGCAACAAGTAAAATTGATGGTAAATCTTCAATGGTTGCTTCCATTAAAATGTAGGCTTCCTTAACACTAATTTTTTCATTGTTTAAAGCTTTTAACAAAATTTCTTTAATATCCGAATTTGCATTTTTTAAAGCTTCACTTAAATTTAGATTTACAGATTGTTTTAAAACATGCATAATTTTATCCAAAATTTCTAACCTTCCCTTTTATAGGTTAAAACTAGGTTTTCTCCAGCTGTTTCAATTTTTGCTAGTTTAAGTTTTAAACCATCTTGAATTTTTGGGTAACCTTCACCTTCAACAAGAGTTGTAGCATTTTTTCCACCTACAAGAATTGGTGCTACAGCAACCCTAACCTCATCAACCAATCCAGCCTTAACCATACCCCAATTTAGGTTTCCACCACCCTCAACCATCAAAATTTTTATTCCCATTTTCCAAAGTTTTTGAAGAAGCTGTTTTAAGTTTACTTTTCTACCTGAACCTGCAACAATAACAGTTGCACCACTTTTCTGTAATTTTTTAATTTTCTTTTTTGAAGCTTTACTTGTAACAGCTAAAACAATTCTACTACCATTTTTATATTGAAAAATTTTTGCGTTAGTTGGTGTTCTAGCCAAACTGTCAACAACAATTTTAGTTAAAGGTTTTTTACGTGGATATTTTACAGTTAACTTAGGATTATCTTTAAGCAGAGTGCCAATACCAATCATTAAACCATCAACCCAAGCCCTAAGTTTATGCACTCTTTCCCAATCCTCCATGCTTGAAATTTCAGAATCACCTTTCCATGTTGCAATCTTACCATCCAAAGTCATTGCAGCATTCAAAATTACGTATGGCCTATTATCTCTACCTGCCAATTTTAAACCATCCTACCCTATCTAAAACAATTTCACCTTCAACCATAACAAGCTTAACATTTTCAGGTCTACCTCTCAAAATTAAAGAAGCCAAAATATCATGAGAAAAGGCTAAATTATCCATGGTAAAATCAACAAAAACAAGATTAGCATTTTTCCCTTCATCAACAATACCAAGAACATCATCCAAACCCAAAATTTTAGCACCATTTTGAGTTGCCATCTTAAAAATTTCTTTTAATGAAATAGTTGAAGAATTTTTTTCTAAAACATTAAGATACATTAGAAGATAACGCATTTCTTCAAACATGTTAGGTTGATTAACCATAACATTGTCTGTACCTAAAGCTACAACTAAACCTTCCTTAAGAAATTTTTTGATAGGTGGAAAACCAACACCCATAATTGAGTTAGCTTTAGGACAAACAACAACCCCAATTTTTCTTTTAGAAACTTCCTGTAAATCTTCTTCTGATGGGTGGGTTAAATGGATAAGAAAATCTGGTTTAAGCCATTTAACAGCCCTATAAACTTCACTACATCCTGTTCTAAGCTGAGAAATTTTTTTTGTTTCAAGACTTTCAGCAACATGAGTTGCTAAAAGTTTTTTATGTTTTCTATTTTTACAAATTTTTGAAAATTGTTGAAGAGCCTTATCCGTATATTCGTTTGGACTGCTTAAACCTATCCCATCAGCCATATCTAAAATTTTTAAAGCTTCTTTTAATGTTTCATCCGGTAATGAAGCTAAATTATCTTGAAGGGTTTTTTCATCCATGTAGGTTTTTGGTCTGCCAAGGATAATTGAATTGATTTTTAATCCATCTAATGCTTTCTTAAGAATTTTAATTCCGTTTATACCTTCTTCCCTAAAATCTACGAAAGTTGTTATTCCATTGGTTAACATATCTCTTAAGGTTGAACGTATAGCGGAAACAAGAATTTTTCTGTTTGTTTTTCTTAAAAACCTATGTTTTAAACCATTAGGTGGTTTCATTAAATCTAACAGTTTTTTTCCAAAACCCAATTCCTTAGCTGCAGAATCTCCCAAATGGACATGAGCATTTATAAATCCTGGGATAACAAGAAAACCTTTTGCATTAATTCTTTTTTTAGCTGAACCTTTAAATGTTCCAAAACCAACCTTAAAGATTTTTCCATTTTCAACAGCAACATATCCATCTTTAATCAACTTTAAATCTTTACCAGCTAAAATCATAGTTTTTTCAAAAACTATCAAATAAAGATTCACCGATTATTTAATGTTAAGTTGTCCAGAAAACATCTTCCCCAACATGTAAAACAAGCTTTAACTTTTCAAGATTAAGAATTTTATCAAAAATTTTTTTGTTTGTATAAGCTTCCACAACATCCCCAACAAAGATTGTGTGGTCTCCAGTTGTTGTTTGATGGGAAACTTTACATTCTAGATGGGCTACACATTCCACAATTATGGGTGGTTTAACTTTTTTAGCTGGCTGAGATGTTAAACCGGACTCCTTAAATTTATCTAAAAATTTTCCGGAAACACTCCCACAAAATTTTATCTTTTCCAGAAGGTCTGCTGTAGGAATATTTACAACAAATTCTTTAGTTTCTTCTATAAGCTTATGAGAATATCTTCCCAAACCCACGCTGATTGCAATTTTTGGTGGGTTAAAAGAGGTTGGCATAACCCAAGCAATAGGGATAATGTTTGCTTTTCCAACCTTATCCACACATGTAACAAGAACAACATTAAGCATAGGCAAGATTTACTTTAACTTTTTCATTTTTAACCAAAACAAACACCAAAAATTAAAAATTTTAACATTTAAACTTAAAACTTTTGGATTAAAGAACTTTATCAGCCATTTCTAGACTTTTTTTGACGTAGGTTGGAAGTTTATTCTGGTCGTAGCCTCCACTCAACTCCATAACAAGTTTTCTGGAAGAAGCATGTTTTAAAACATTTTTAAGCAACTCAAAAAATTCTTCAGGTTTCATATAGCCAAAATCAAGAGAATCATAACCTAATATAACATACAGAATTTGAGGGTCAAAACTGGAAACTAGGTTGTTTAAGTCTTTAACGGTTGGACGTTTTAAAAGTTCAAGTTGTTTATTAAGCCTAATAAAAGAAAATGAGATATACATAATATTTTTTCTTTTTCTAAAGAAAAAATATACACCATCACCAAAATGTAAGTCTAAGTCAACTATAAGTATACGTTTATTCCGGCCTTTACTGTTTTCAATTCCAACACAAGTATTGTTAAAAATACAAAAACCGTGAGTAAAATTTTTGTGAGAATGATGACTAGGAGGTCTTAAAAGAACAAAAACAGCCTTATAAACATCCTTCATAGCTTCAATAGTTGAACCGCAAGCATAACATGCAGCCTCAAAAGAACCACGAACAATACATGTTCCATCTATAACTCTTTGATATTTTTTATTGTTATTTACAAGAAAAAAATATTGAGAAAGACTTTTTGCTTTCTTATCAAGTTTTTTAACAACATCCAAAAAATTTTTTGTATGAACTTTCAAAATTTGTTTTTCAGAAGCTTTTTTAGGTTCAAAAATTTCTCTTTCAACTTCTAAACTACGCCAAACAACATCAACTCTTTCAGGTAGTTCAGGACCTGTTCCAACATGCAATCTATGGTATGGGGAATAAACAACTTTAACCTTAGGCTTCAAACAATCTGTCCTCAAAAAATTATTCAAATAAAACTGAACGTACAATAATGTTTAAATAATCCCTAAAATGTTTAATCAGTTCTTTTACTGTTACTATCCCAACAAGTTTACCTTTTTCAACTATAGGTAATCTTCTAATGTTATTTTTAGCCATTAAAGTTGCTGCTGCAGCAATATCATAATGGGGAGGAACAGTAACCAGTGGTTTAGACATGATATCTAAAACCTTAATAGTTTTAGGGTTTAATTCTTTGACAAAAACTTTTTTAATCAAATCTGACTCAGTTAAAATTCCAATAGGTTTTTTTCCCTTAACAATAATCAAATCTTCAACATTTTTTTGACACATAAGCCTTAACGCTTCAAAAACTGTTAAAGAAGGCTTAACAGTCACAATTTTTTTACGCATAATCTCTCCAACAACAACCTTCTTCTTAACCAAAAAACACACCAACCATAAATCAAACAGAAAAAGATAAAGTATGTTAACCAACAGAAAACGTAGAAAATTGTAAAGGTTTGAGTTAGGAAAACCTTAAGAAATTTTTAATGGAGAATAGCTCACCTAGAGACTTGATAGTTCTGTTACTAAATCTGATAAAGACATCCTTAATTCTTCAAATTTTTCCTTTCCAAGCAGGTTAATGTATTTTTCTTTGTCAACCGTTATCATGATAAGAAGCAAGTTTGCAAATGATGGAACAAAACTGGAGATAAGTTTTTCAATTTTTTGGAAACGTTCAGGATAATCTTTAGGAAGACGAGCTAAAAGGTCTTCAACCTGTTTAACTAGGCTTTCCACCTTTTCCCCATCCATTTTAATCACTTAAACATTTTAGGTTGATTTTTCTTTTTTCTTCAACGACAATGATTCTTTTAAGGTTCGCATCCAAGAAGCATCAGCTGTAACCTTCATTCCAAGTTTAAATCCACCTTCCCTCATCTTATCTTCAGCAATTCTAATAATTCCTTTTCCCTCATCTTCAGGTAAAGCTTCAGCAACTTTAACTCTTACATGTGCTGGACTAAAAATTCCACCAAAAATATCTATTTCATCTCCAGGTTTTACACCAATATACTGCATGGTTGCTTTGTCGATTCTTGCAATTCCAACATCACCTTTTACAGGCTCGGCAACTATTAACTTTGCCCTACCAACCAACGACAATCACCAAACCTAATTTAGTAATTTAGTTTTTATAAACATTTACCTAGAACCATTAATATAAAATTTTTTATCTAAGCTGGAAAAAGCTCTACAATACATTTTTCCCCAGGTTTTTCACCTATTCTTCTTTCAATAACTCTTACTTTATAGTTTTCCCCACATCCAACATCAATAGCAGCTGTAAAAATTACACCCCTAGGACAAAGAAGCTGTGAATGTTCTGCAAGTAACCATTTACAGGAATCCTCATAAATACATCCACCTTTAATGTTTATCAGGATGTTTTTTCCTTTACAACTTACTTCAAAATCTGATTGTTTCATTAAAAGCATCTTATCAAGACTACTAATATAATCCATAACAACTTCACAAGGGTCATTCTTTTTGGTTCTCCACCTAAGAATATTTGTTATCCATATTTTTGCGTTTTCTTTCGTTGCTTCTTCGGCATACGAAAGACTCCCCGTTCTTAAAATGCTTGCTTTAGTTAAACCGTACACCCAAGAGTTTAATGCCGCTTTAAGAGACCTTATTTGTCTTTCAATTTCTAGAATAGTTCTCACGGCTTTTAATGCCTCAGCTTTAATATCTGCATCTGTCAAAAAACTTTTCACCCTAATATGATCATTAGGGAAGTACAAATATTTTTAAACTTAACGTTACTTTTAACGTTACTTTTAAGTAATGTTAAGTTTAAACTTCAGTAAAATACGTTAATAGTTAGAACGTGGAAGATTACAAAAATTGGATGAAAAATACAAATTTAAAAGCCAAATTACTATCAAAAAATTGGATATAGAACAGCTGGAAAAACTCAAAGTAGCAGAGGGTTTTACCAGATGGATTGGAAGTACCAACGAAAAATCTAAGGAGGAACTTAAACATGTTTTGTTTTCACGTTTAATGGGTGGAGCTGAGGTTTGGGGTGCAATTATCAATAACACACTTGTAGGTTTTATGATTGTTTCAAGTTGGACTGCTCTTCCAGGTGCAAAAATAATCGATGCAATTGAAGTTGTTAAACATTGTAGGGGAAAAGGTATTGGCTCAAAACTTTTAAACAGTTTCTTAAATGAGTATCAAGATTCTGTTATAGGTTTACTTCTTTACCCAGAAACTGGATATGAGGATAAGCTGATAAAGTTTTATAAAAAACATGGTTTTGAAGATTTAGAAGAAGGTATAATGATTAGATTTCCATCTAAACCTGAAAAACTTAAGGTTTGGGTTAAGTACATTCAAGACTTACGTAATCTTTACGACAGACTTTTAAAAATTATTAGGGTTGAGACCTAAATTTTTTATAAAGCTTGAGGTTTTTCAACTTCCTTAAAATGCGGAATTATTTGGGTTGTTAAAATGTTGATGGACCTTCTAATGTTTGGGCCTATAGGTGAACCTGCAACAATTTGAGTTGCACCAGTTTTTATGATTGTAGCAATTTTTTCTATACATTCATTAGGAGTTCCAGCAACAGCAAAAGAATCAACCATTTCTGGTGTAACCTGAGAAAAAGCTTCACCCAAATTTCCTTTTACCAAACTTTCCCTAATTTTTGCTCCAAGTTCAGGTTTAATATCATGTTTTTCTAAAACAGGGTCAGGACAGCCAGCAACAATAAATGCAACAACAGGTACAGCTGCTTTTAAAGCTTTTTTAGGGTTTTCATCAACAGAGAAGGATGTATAAGCAGTTATATCAACTGATTCAAGAGGTTTATTAGCTTTAGAAACTCCATCTTTAATATGTTTTACAGCTGTTTCTATATCTTTAGGATGAGAAGCATTGATTAAAACTCCATCCCCAATTTCAGCTGCTAACTCCAACATTTTTGGTCCTTGAGCACCAATATAGATGGGAACAGGTTTTCCAACCTTAAAACTAAGTTTAGCACCTGGAACCTTGTAAACTCGACCAGCAAAGTTTTTGATACCTCTTCCACTTGTCATTTCACGGATGATGTAAACGGATTCTCTAATAGCTGCTAAAGGTTTTTGCATAGGAATGCCGGCTTGTTCAAGAGTTGTTCGGTCTCCAACACCAATACCACAAACAACCCTTCCATGACCTATCTCATTTAAAGAACAAATTGCTCCTGCTGTTACAAGAGGATGAGAAAGATAAGGGTTAGTAACTCCTGTTCCAACAGTTATTCTATCAGTGTATACCAGAATCATCGTTAAGGTTACGTATACATTTCTGTTGGTAAAATGGTCTGTAATCCATATATTGTCAAAAAGTCCCTTATCAGCTTGAATTGCATAATAGGTTGTTTTCCAAAATAATTCTCTTGGAACAAATTCTAATCCAAATCTAACCATAATATTCAATCCCCACAAATTTTTTCTGATGTTTAAACATAAAAGATTTTATTTTTGAAAGATTTATTTTGCAGTTTTAAGAAGGCTTTCTACCATTCTTGCAATTTCTTCTAGTTTTAACTCGTTAAGCATGGTTACAGTAATCTCTGGTTCAAGAATTATACCTGCCTCCAAAAGTTTTTCAATTCCAGTATCCGAAGTTAATTGGTCACGTTGCCAATAATATAAAATTGTTTTTGCTAAACTACTAGGCATAAGTTCTGCTTTTTTGGAGTTTAAAATTAGGTCAACAATTCTTTCAGCAAGTTCAATTCTAACAGCCATAGGGATCTTCTTCACTATTTCCATTAAATCCTTCTCCATTGTTTTCTCCTCATTTTTTTCTCAAACTAAACTACTATATTAAGTTTAGTGTTGTTAAAATTTTGT